>JAWXUK010000020.1:0-19910 GCA_044432785.1 Eubacteriales bacterium
CCACCACAGCTCCCTTGGGCAGACTTAATTCTCGGACATTTTACACTTGTTTTTTGCTTTTATAACACTTCAAATGTTCTGCTCGAAGTCCGATCATAGATGAGTTTTTCCCATGACTTTTATATGGAATTTTATCTAAATTAAGTTGTCGCAGTCCCCTTTTCTCTCGCTCTTCATCGGTTAATGCTAGCAGTTGAGACGGGGTGAATTCTTCAGCCAGTTTCCCCTCGCTAAAGTAGAGAAAACGATGTGCAATCCCTACTAAATAGGATAGGCGATGCTCGGAAATGACCACGGTTTTCCCCTCTTCTTTGAGGGTGAGAATTAAGTTTCGAAGTCTCTCGATGGCGGCAGCATCCATATTGGAAGATGGCTCGTCCAACACATATAAATCAGGGGTTGCTGCGTGGATGCTCCCCATGGCGATTTGCTGTTTTTCTCCCCCTGAGAGCTGAAAAATATTGCGATCTTTTAGGTGATTGAGCTCTAACTTTTGTACGGTGGATTCCATGCGAGAATGTATTTCCTCGGGAGAGATGGCGAGATTTTCGCACCCAAAGGCAAGTTCTGAGGTGGTGTCGATGTTGAAAAATTGACTTTTAGGATTTTGGAACATACTCCCACAGGTTTTCGCAAAATCAGAGAGTTCTGTTTGAGCGACGTCTTTGCCGTCTACCCAAATCTCGCCCTTAAATTCTCCCTCAAAAAAGTGAGGGATTAAACCATTGATTAAGCGAGTAACCGTGGTTTTTCCACATCCACTTCGCCCACAAAGTACTACGATTTCTCCCTTTTTAATATGTAAATCTAATTGATCTACCGAGAGAAATTCCGGTGTAGATTGATAGGAAAAACTGACATTATGTAATTTTATCATGCCAATATCACTCCTCTCTGCCATAAAACACTGACAATAAAAATACATTGAATTAAAATAATAAACCCATCCCAACAGGTACATTTTACCACTGCGATACAGGTGCGTTTTTTATCACTATCAAGTCCCCTTGCAAGGGTAGCTGCTGCTAACTCATCCATGACATTGACACAACTAATAAGCAGAGGAACCAGCATATATTCAGCGGTCTGTAACGGGTGACAAACCACCGTGCGCCAACCCGTTCCAATCCCACGAAAGGACATGGCTTGACGAATTGCGATCCACTCTTCAAAGACCGTAGGAACAAAACGAAACATGACTGCAAAAGGGATGACGAAGGTGGAAGGGAGTTTCATTTTCTCGAATGCTGCCATAAATTCGCTGATGGTGGTTGTCTGAAATACCAGAGCAAACGCAAAAATAACAGGGATAAACATGCGTAAAATGGTCACAATGATCAGAATAAATATGGTGAGACCATTTTCTGGTAACAACCCCGATAACATACTTATCATGATGCCACCCATGTAAATCCCGTACCGCAGTCGATAATCTCTTCCTAAGCCATCTGCCGTCAAAATAAGCATCAAAAAACTTCCAAGTAGCAAGAAAAATATATTATTTGTGCTATTCATTGCCATGACACAGGTAGATAGGAAGAGAAATAGCTTGGTGCGTGGGTCAAGTGGGATGTTCTGTTTGGCTGTAACAGGCATAAAAATTCTCCTTACATAAGTGCGCACCCTCTCCGTAAAATAGAGAGGGTGCGGCTAATGAAATTAAGCAATACCAGCTTTTTGAAAGTGTTTCTTAAATAGCGTGTTGGCAAGGACGCAACCAATGATGGCACCTACCAAAGCCAGACCAAGTTGAATAAATATCAGTCCGTCCACTGCCAAAGCAGCCAACGCATTTCCATAATCCTGACCATAATATTCGACAACCGACTCCACAAAAGCATCTTTCGCCACAACTAATGTGAAAAATGGACCCACCATGGTAAGATTAAAAATAAGATAAGATAATTGATTCATTTTCTTACTTTCGTATTTTCCCGATTTTGCCACAGCATCGGCAATCAGTCCCAACGGAATGGCGAACATGATGGAATAGGGGTGTCCTCCCGTGGTGGTCATCAAGCCAAAAAGCAGGGCAAGAATGGTAATGGCGCCGAATTTTTTCACTTTATTGACGTAAATTAAGTAGATCGTGGCGCCGATCATCCCCACAACAGCTGGAGATGCGAAGAGATAGAGGAAGGGAACAAATCCCATTGCAGTCACCACCACCAAAACCATGATAATGTAGACTGCAGCGAAGGCACCCGAATAAATCAGGTCCTTTGTTTTCATTTTATTTGCTTTCATTTGAGATACTCCTTAAAATTTACAGTAAGTTAACATTAACTAATGCCATGAAATCAGTATACCAGAAAAAATTCGCTTACGGTAGCCTTTAAAGCCGTAATTTAATCCTGATAGTTATTTCTTTTGTTTCGATATTCCAGTGGTGTCATCCCTGTTGTTTTTTTGAAATTTAGGGTGAATTTACTCTGATTTTCATACCCAATTTCGTGGGCAATATCTCCAATGGGTTGTGCCGTTTCACTTAATAATTTTTCGGCATAACTGATCCGATATTCTCGCATATATTGGCTGATTGGCACGCCGTAAGTGTCCTTAAAACACTCTTTAAGCGAGGTTTGAGAAATGCGAAATTTCTCAGATAATTGTGGCAAAGTATATCGTATTGACAGATTTTCAAGGAGAAATTCTTTGATTTGATTGACCTTATATAATTGCTGTTTTTCGTAATAACGAGCATGGCTAGGTGCTATACTTTCCTCGGAATTTAAGAAGTGAAAAAGTTCTAAACATTTTAGTTTAAGGTAGAAAATCGAGGGGGAATCTTTGTAGAATTCCTTCCATATTTCGTTCAAAGCGCTCTGATCTTTTTGGTTTTTACAGATGACAAAGCAATTATATTGTCCCACATTTTCTTTGATACGATGCAGGTCTATGGGGGCTATTTCTCCTAAAACGGTCGCCATAGAAGCTGTCGCTTTTTGTAATTCCACAATAATAATGGCACCTCGGTATCTTCCTAGTGGAAAAGAGTGAGAAATCGGGGTGTGTTCTGGGAGATTGATGGAGCTATCCCCCTCATTTAAGTGCGCCCACTGTCCATTTTGAAATTCTGCCTCAAATAACCCTGTGTCACAGTGATTGATGCAGATAAAATCCTTGGCATAGTCCATAGACATTTGAGAATAATCGATTTGTTTCAGATGCAGATCCATGATGCACAGATGTACTCCATCCCAAAGCTGGTATTGGGTGAGGGTACCCTCTCCACTCTCTTGTTTGGTGCGAAATTTTGCGTGGGACTTACCTTGCTCTAAGATTTCGATATTTGTCCCACATACCATATTGATATCGTTTGGATTCATGTAATAACCTCTATGATACGGACATTATATTTGTTTCAGGCAAAAATCGCAACATTCATCCCCATTTGCAAGGGTTTTTGTTCGAGTGAAAATAAGTTTCTTGTGCATACTGCCAAAAGAAATATCATCTGCATCACAAAAAGCCACAACGATTTCAGGGCAACCGTATTTCTTACAAATATTCGTATAAGGGCAAGCTACCATGTCAAAACGCACTTCTGATTTAGGGGTTTCATAGAAATTAGACTTAAATCCGTATGTTTCCCCGAATAAAACCTTCATTTTCACTCGACAAATGGCTGGGACTGCCTTATACAAAAGTGGGAATTTCATCATTTTATTGATTTTCTGTCCCATGATGTTGCTGCGCCACGAATAATACTCTAAAATGAGTGAAGTCGCCTCTTCTCGTGACTTGCCGTGCGCAATTTGTGCATCAAATGTAGCGATTGCTGGATAAATGCGCTCTCTCGTATGGACGTACATCTCGGTAGGTTCGTCACTGTTTTCAACGCAAATTTCTTCATATCTTGACCATGCAGACCGAATAATTTCGTTTGATTCTTGCTCACTATATGTTTTTTTGATAAAATCCTCTACTTGTATTAAAAAAATGCTCTTTTTCTCTTTTGCCATTGGCTTCACCTCATTAAAAATAGTATCTTCAGTTAGTATAGCACAACTACCTGAAAAACACTAGCCTTTTGGGATAAAATTTAGCCTTGTTGGTCAGAAGATTTCGAGTCAATATCGGTCACCCATATGAATTTAGCACGGTGCAACTGAAAATACTTCGGTCAGAAAAAAATCTCCAGTACCCTTGATTTTACCGTAATAATCTAAATCATTAAAGTGCCACCACTCGGAAGCAAGTGGGGTTAGACCTGCTTCTGTGCAATATTCTCTTAATTTGATGGCAGAATGGTTCATTGTTTCGGACAATGGTGTGGTCCTCCATTCCACGTCATTGTTTGAATTGACTGGATATGCCATGCTGATCGAGAGGGCACTTAATTCATGAATGGGGGTCGGCATGACTGCTTCGTCATATTTACTGACAGTCTCGCAAAGGTATTCTCCGACAAGAAATTGTTCCATTTCTATGATGGTGGCATAGGAAATATCCACAGCAAATCCACGTTGATGGTTCGAAATACCAGCCGAAATAAACCAGTTTGTAGACCACGGAGAGGTGGATATTCCAACCTTAATTTGATCGTTTATTTCATTGATGGCTCGTAGTTCCTCACGAATCATTACCTGCACTTCATAGGGGCGATATGCTTCGTACAAAATCAAGGAATTCCCTTCGTTCTTTGCTGATTTTTGTGCGATAGCGATCTTTTTTGCGGTGCCATACAAAACTGGCATCATATATTCCTCTCGGCCAAGTCGTTCATTATACGCCATTGCTTTATAGAGTTGCTCCACTGAAATATTTGGAATAGGAAGGTAGGAGGATGTAAAAACAGCTTGGGTTGAGTTAGTATTTTGATAGATGATGGACGGGAGTACGTCAGGGAGGTTTAATAGGCAGTAATCGTGATAGACATAGCCCTGTTCCCCATTGATCTTAACTTGCCACCAGTCACCCACTTCTTCGATTATCGTGAACCCAGTTCCTGCAGATACCGAACATAATAGTGTTGACTCTGACGATGGTAGTCCTCTTACATTGATTGGAATGGAGGCATATCCAGTGGCACCCTCGAGAGGTAATTCAAAATATCCCTGTGGGTCAACATAAGTTGAGTACTCTGAAGTTTGTAAGAGGAGGGGTTGTTCGCTAGTCTGGGAGGGTGTTTCTGTTCCAGTTTCAAGTTGGTGCTCGATGATTGGTTGTGTTGGGATAATGGGTTCTGCAGGTTTCGAATTTAGCAAAAGACCGATAGAAATTCCCACAAAAAATAGAGCTAAAATGAAATATTTCATACTATCCTCCTACTACAAAAAATAACCAATAATATTGTCTAATAAATATAAAAATACCAAGTGTGCTGGGTAGAAAATATAAAATCCGTACTGCATAACTTTCGAGGTACGTCCTCGCTCACCAGTGTAGGATGCCAGTAGTGGCACAGCGAAATAAATACCAAGTTGATACCAATGGGGAAAGTCGTTGTGGAGAAGTCCAAAATTGATAAAAGTAGGAACAATATGTGCCAGAGTACCCACCACAAGAAAGGAAGTAAGTTGTTTTTTCCAATTTCCATGATAGAGACCAAAAAAGACGATCCAAAGGACAGTAACGTAATTCCAATTTGCCGTGATCGATAGGGCGCAGGCAAGTCCCACAAATCCAATTTTTAGAAGGAGTGGTGCAGCCTCCATTTTCACAACAATCAAGGCTGCTTAACCGAGAAAAAGTCCCCACATTACACTGGTGGCTTGCAAAAAATCAAATCCGAATAACAGATTATAAGGCAAATGAGAAATGACACTAAAAAGCAACAATCTTTTTGCATATTTGACAGGGTTTGAGGTTTTATAATACCCCTCTGCGATGAAATAGCACATCACAGGGGCAACAATGCGACCTGGAAAACGAAGTAACATCCCAAAGAAAGAATTATGGGACAATGTGATTGCCACTGCATGGTCGAGAAACATGGCTGAAATTGCTAATATTTTTAAGTCAAATTCTGTTAATACCTTCATTTTTATCAACTTTCTAATGTTGAATATACGGAATAATTTTTCTTTAAATTATGGTTATATTTTTGCCGATAAACGACAAATAAAAACCCAGCACGAAGAGCGCAATCTACTAAAATGACCATCCAAAACCCGCAATTCCAAGCTCTTGAGTGAAGAAAAATCCACCCCCTAAACGAATCACCCAAATACCGAAAAGAGTGGAATACATCGTGGTTTTGGTATCTCTTGATCCTTGTAGCGCTGCAGTGTAAATGTTCAAAGTTCCAATAAAAGGGACGGCGCAAGCCAGTAAAATTAATAGGGGATAAGTCTTCGAAATGGCTTGTGGGGAGTCTGTAAAAATACCAACCAAACCCTTTCCAAAAAGAACGAAAATAACGGAAAAACCAGCGAGAATTATGGTATTTATTTTACTAATTAAAGCCACATAATAATGGGATTTTTCTAGATTTCCCTACCCTAAACTAATACTTACCAAAATAGAGGTGGTGGTAGAAAAGGCGAAAATAGGGATATAGATATAATTTTCGATGGTTGCTGCCAAGGTATGGGAGACGTAGGCTTCGGTTCCAAGGGATAGCAGCATGGCAGTGTAACCTAATTGTCCCAATCGCATGGCAAGTTTTTCCCCTCCTGCTGGCAGACCTATGGTGGCAATTTCTTTCAAAACTGGCATATTGATCCGATATTTTTTTATAGAAAATCCACCCTTTTTTCTCCGTATTGCTACAAGAAGTCCTATCCTTAAAAACAGGCGAGAAATACTTGTCGCAAGGCCGATTCCGAACATTCCAAAACCTAACTTTAGAAAAATAATATTCAAGAAAATATTGAGTATATTACAAATGGAAGTGAATAGCATAGGGGTTTTCGTATCCTTTGCTCCACGCAAACAGGCAGATAACGTCAGTGATAAACTAAGAAAGACCGAAGGAACAGTGACTGCCATAAAATACGGGTTTGCAAAGTTTAAAATTTCCTCTATACAACCTGTGAATAACAGAATTTTCCGTCCAAATAGAAGGCTCACCAGTCCAATCAGCAACCCTAGCAGGATACTTAGCATCATCCCTTGTCTTACACTTTCCCTCACTTGTTCCATGTCGTTTTTACCGATATTTTGACCAATCACAACAGAAATACCAACATTTACAGAAATGAAAAATGCGAGATATAGATTGGTCACGATTTCAGTGACACCAATGGCAGCAATGGCAGAATCATCTATAGAACTTGCAAAATATCGATCTACCGTACCAAGTAACGTCTGCAACGTATTTTCTATCAATAGAGGGATGGCAATCCTCCAAATTTGAGCGAGATATTCCTTTCTCAACACAAAAAATCCCCCCATCAAAGTAGATAGATTTATTATATCCACAGTGAAAGAGAAACACAAGAAGCAATTTTCTAGGAATGTACGTTACCGAACAGTTGTTATCAATTGTTCGGTATCTCACGAATTATTCTTGACCCCATTGCATGTTTATGGTAAACTGACAATATTACGAAGAACAGAGGTGAAATATGGATAGACGTCAGATAAAAACAAGAAAAGCAATTTTTGATGCGCTTGGAGAACTACTTGCAACAGAAACCTATTTGGAGATTACGGTGCAGTCCATTATCGACCGTGCTAACATCGGAAGAAGCACCTTTTATTCCCATTTCGAAACCAAAGATGCCTTACTTTGCGAGCTATGTAATCAAACTTTCGACCATTTATTTTCGACACCTCTCACTTCTGAACATCCCAAGGATTTACACTACAAAAAAATGGAATTAGAACCTACTTTAGGGCATTTACTCTATCATTTTCGTGAAAATCGAAATTATTTGGTGCCCATATTTATGAGTGAGCATCGAGAAATCTATCTGCCACCCTTTCAAGAGCATCTACAACAACTATTTTTGCGTGAATTATCGGATAAGTTACCTGATTCTGTTCCTGTGGAGTTCGCTTTGAACCATCTTGTGAGCAGCTTTGCAGAAGCAACTGTCTGGTGGGTATCCCATAAAATGGAAGAAGATCCTGAGCAAATCGCACGATATTTTGTAAAAATGTTAGGGGTTTTGCAAGCACCATCACTCCCCTATCCTCCCGAAATCCTTTAAGATCATATCCGAAAACAAACAAAAGAACTCATAACAAATGTTATGAGTTCTTTTCAATGGTTGCGGGGATTGGACTTGAACCAATGACCTCCGGGTTATGAGCCCGACGAGCTACCAACTGCTCTACCCCGCGATATAAAATTTGGTACCGGAGACCGGAATCGAACCGGTACGGGGCTCTCACCCCACAGGATTTTAAGTCCTGGGTGTCTACCTATTCCACCACTCCGGCCTCTAAATCGCAGTGCTTTCTTGAAGCACTTTATATATATTAGCACATCGAGATATGGATGTCAAGTGTTTTTGTAAATTTTTTGAAAAAAATCCAGTCATCTCCCATCTAAAAGAGAGGAGATGACCGGTCCTCCCCTAACTCTCCATGTGTTTTCCGAGGAAAATCGAGATTGATTGCGCTAATTTATATTCAAGTTCGGTCCCTGCCTTGTCTTTTTCCTCTCCAGTGAAGAGAACACAGCCTAAAACATCCCCTTCGGATAAAATTGGGGCTGCAGTCGAAACAAATAAACCATCTGCTTCAGTGCAAGTTGGGATGGCATCTCCTCCTGGTCGATGCTGATAAATCTGACGCCCCTCCATTAGCTGTTCAAGTTCTGGGGAAATGGGTCGCTCCTGCAGGTCTTTTTTTGAGCCTCCACCTATGGCGACGCAACTATCACGATCTGTGATGACGGCAGTTTTTCCAGCCGTTTTGTGGAGAGCTTCGCACAGTTCTGTCGCAAACTCGCTCATCTCACCCATGAGGGAAAATTTCTTAAAAATAACTCCACCTTCACGATCGGTGTAGATTTCTAGAGGGTCGCCGTTGCAGATAACATTGACATGATAAACCTTGTCCTTGTGCTTGGGCGCACTCTGAACGTGGGTGGATTCCAATATATTTGCTTTTTTCGAGATATCTATCATGCCTTGATTAAAATTTTCGGGTTCCTCCTCTTCGGGGAGGGTTCCACTTCGTAAAATGCTGTCGATATCTGCTTTGAGAGTGATTTGAATCTCTTCCTCAAAGACGGTGATGGTGTCCACCAATAAATCAATATCACGTCGCTCTAGGCTTGGTTTTTCAAGCACTTGCTCGAATAGGTCCAGTGCGGTTTTCGCCACTCGGTTGACCTGTATGATGTTGTTTCGTCGGTCGGTCGAGAGCAAAATCTGGTGCTGTATCCCTGAGATGCGCTGCATCAATTCCTCTTCCATCTCGGCATACATTTCATCTAAGGTGTCCTCTTGGTTGGGCTTTTTCATCACGTCACGAATGTGTTGGCGTTTGGTGGCTTTTAGCTCGGCTTGTAGGTCGTCTAGCACCTTGGATAGATTGAGGGTGCAACGCTCGGTTTCGGCGATGTCCTCGCTCTCTTTGGCGATGTCTTGGGTGAGTTGGGCTATCATGGTGGCAGAGGTTTCCATGATTTTTTTGAGATAGGTTTTTAGCACAGAATCGAGCATCTCGGCTTTTATGTGGTGACTGGTGCAACCTTTTAGCCCTCTTTTGTGATAGGTGCCACAGCGATAGGCTGGGACAGATCGACTCATCGAAACCATGGGACTCTCGC
This sequence comes from Eubacteriales bacterium, assembly GCA_044432785.1. Lineage (GTDB taxonomy): Bacteria > Bacillota > Clostridia > Oscillospirales > Oscillospiraceae > JAWXUK01. Next base: position 9,674 of record JAWXUK010000020.1, read on the forward strand.
AGTCTCCACAGACCAAAATACCCGAATAAACATTGTCGTAGACCTTGACCCCACGGTAGTTCGAGGTGGTGCGACGTGCCCTCAATCCTTGGGTGAGTGCAAAGGTGGGGTAGTCCAAAATGGGAGGGTGGTTGTTTTCGAATACGAGGTGTTTCTCGCTGGGTTTTAGGATCCCTTTGCCGTTGATTTTATTGCGTTTGGATTTTCCTTGACGGAGGGTGCCAATATAAAAATCGTTTTCCAAAATCCCTTGCACTGTGATGATACTCCAGACATTTTTGGTGACTCGCTTGCACTCTAACCCCTCCGCTTCTCTGCGATTTCGCTCGGACATACGGGGGGTGGGGAGGTTCTCGTCGGTGAGATAATTTGCAATGCGCTTATACCCCCATCCATCGTTGTAGAGCTTGTAGATGAGGGTAATAATATCAGCCTCTTCAGGGACGATTTCGAAGGTTTTCGCAGGGGTCATGATGTATCCATAGGGGGCGGCACAAATCCATTTCCCATCTGCTTGACGACGTTCCACCACGCTCTTGACCTTTTTCGAGGTGTCGGTCACTGGGAGTTCGTTGATCAGAAATTGAAACTGGATTTTGAGCCAATCGTCGTCGTTCGGAAAGTCGATGTTGTCCCCAATCGAGATGATACGCAGGTTGTAATCACGCAAATCCTCAAGCTCGACAAGTCCACGAGAGTTGCGACGAGAAAATCGAGAAAAATCCTTGACCATCAGAATTTGATGCTCGCCAGAGATCAATTTTTTGCGCATCTCTTGATAGCCTTCACGATTCTCGAAGGTGTAACCTGTTTTGTCACGATCCTCGTAAAAAGTGAGGGTAGAGGAGGGGAAATAACGTGCCACATAATCTTCGATAATGGCTTTTTGGTTTTCTATCGAGGTGTTGTCACTGTTTTGCTCTTCGTCGACAGAGATACGAACGTACCCTGCGATGTTGTAGTGTCGAGTCAATGTTGTTCTCCTTATCTGTTATCATTTACATATTCATTGTATCACAAAATCAAACCAATAGCAATACAATTTTTCGCACAAAAAATCGTCCTGAGCCTCGCAGATGAGAGGCTCAGGACCATGGCTGGGAGTTTTAAGCGGTCGGTGTTTTGTTGCTTCTCAGATTTTGTTGCAATAAATGCAGTGTGCTATCGTAGAGGTCACGTTTGCCAGATAACATCATGAAAATCTTGAATTTTTTATCGAGATAAAACTGTTTGCGTGGTTTGAGCGACGCCTTGAGCTGATCATCGCTGTGTTCTGATTGTGTCAACCAAAAGATGACGTACTTTTCTTTTTCGTTGATGGTAAGTTCCAAATGCAATCCTCCTTCGTACTTTTAGTATGCAATCTAAAGTGGTAAAATATTCCTTTAGATCATCTAAAATACGAAGGATTAGAAGGTGGGGGTGACTCTTTGTAGGGTCGATAGGGACGGTGTTTCCCCCACTTGGCAACTATCTAAATGATCGACACTATCGACCCTAATGGCAGATAGCTCTATCAACTTTTGACCGTTGCTTTTGTAACATTTGCTTTTGATTCCGAATGTTTCCAACTCTTTTTTATGGAGTTTGATGTTTTTGGACAACACTTTGTTTGAGAAATGATCGTCACTGTGACCACGCAACAGGGTCGATAATTCTGTTGCACTCCCTCGGAAAAATCCAGTCGCCTCCACGAATTTCACAATGGATTTCATCAGCTCAGAGAGGAAGTGGTGGGGGTCTTGCAGACTGTCAGAGGTCTTTTCCCAAACGTGGTCGCTGTTCATGTAGAGTTCGAGTTCTCGTCGTGCAAAGTCACGCCCGATGCAATGCAGAGTGGCGCCCTCGTTTAGCTTGCGACTTTGCGAGAGGACATACATCCCGTCCACCACACCTTGGAGCCCCGTTGTACCAGAAATTTCGTTAAACTTATCAGACTCAGGTTGTTTTTTTAGGTGGTGGATGAGCACGATGGCAAGTTTGAAACGATAGGCGAGCTCCTTAAGAGGCACGAGGTCACCGTAGTCACAAGCGTAGCTGTTGTCCGATGTGCTCCCCCGAATCATTTGCAGTGTGTCGATGATGATGAGGTTTGTGTTGGGCTGTTCTGTCACGAAGTTTTGGATGCGCTCAAGGAGGTCACCTTGCAAAGTGGATCGCTCGTTACAGAAGAAAACAGCGTCACTTGCATCCTCTGTGATGTCGAGCAATCGACTCTGGATGCGCACTTTCATTTTTGGAGAGTGATCTTAATTTGAAACTATTCCCTCCTGCGTTCTATGAATTATCGGTTGACTCCTTTCGAGAGTACGCAACCTATCTGGAACTTTTGCAGAGCAAATTTGTAGGTTTGGCACACTTTTGTTTTGATTTGAATGCCTATCCAGAGGAGTTGGGCGACCTTTCAGCGCAGCAGAGGCTGTTCATTTACACCCAGATAAAAGGAGGGCTCCCTCCCGAAAATCTGCAAGAGATTCGTACGGTGCATGGTTACACGAGAGAAAAATTCCAAGAAAAAGAGGATCAAAGTCAGCTCGAGCGCCACATGAATCTGCCAGCTGGGAGCATTGAATTCTATCGTAAACATGACGTTACCATGGGAAAAAACTATCTGTTAAAGACCACGTTGGATCTTTTGAGCTTGGATTTTTTGACCATGGTTGACCGAAATTTCAAAATCAAAAAGTGTAAACTGTGTAAAGAATTTTTCCTCATCAAGACAAAACGCACCCCAGATTACTGCACCAATCGCAGAGATGGGAGCAACCAAACCTGTCAACAAATCAATGCATCCAAGAATTTTCAACAGAAAAACAAGGACAACAAGCCCTTTCAAATCTATCACAAATACTATAAACGCTACCACGAGAGGACCAAAGTCAACACGTTAAAGCGTGAGGTTTTTGAAAAATGGAGTCGTGAAGCAGGGGTCAAACGGGATGCCTGCATCGATGGAAATGGCTCTGTGGAGGACTTTGAGGATTGGTGTCACGACAGCTTTCCCAATCGAGAACGCAAGAAAAAATGAAGAGAAAACGGTCAACCTTCGATGCAGTTAGCATAGTGGTTGACCGTTTTTAGTACCGTTTTCTAAAAATCTTCGTAATTTACCCGAATTTCGGGCGACAGCACCTATTACAGCACCTTAGAATCTCTTGAGTTTTGGGGGTTACAGGAATTTTACGGCACCTAAAACAGGGGAAATCATCATCTACAGCACCTTGGTATTTTTCAAAACGATTTTCTGAGTCGCTGTAAAGCCTTTGTTTTCCCCGTTTTTAGCGATCGGCTCTGCCGAAACGCAGTATCGCAAAGGGGCTACAGCACCTTGCTTTCTCCTGCCCTTGTTCGGGGGTGTGAAAATCTAGGGGTTTCTAGGTCACTTTCCAAAGAACGTGTTTTCTTGGTGGATTTAGAACTTTTCAAGTAAGTTTGGTACGCTTTACGCAGTTTACCTAAGGTGTGTCATGCACGAAAATCTCAAGCATCAACCTTGCTCCAAGCCGAAATCCAAACTCGAATTGCTCATCGCTCGTTGCCACTTCCATGTCGCCCCACTGGTCTAAAAGTTTGTCGAGGAGGACTTTGCCCTCTTGATCAAGGAGTAGTTTCAGCTCATCCACGGTCTTGATCGACTTGAGCCCCAACTCTTTTCGGAGGGAGTTTTTCACGCTCATGTTCTCGACTGCGTGGAAGTGAATGTCGGAAATAATGGTGTTGATTTTCATGATCCCACCTCACATGATGCCGACCATCTTGTTGATGTCGCCAGTGGAATCAGCCTCGATGGTGATGGTGGGCTCTGGTTTTTCAAGCCATCCAAAGCCAGCAACCCATATCATGTCATCGCTCGGTGCTAGCTCGGTTGAGGGAAACACTGAGGTGGGAGGGGTGGTTGGTCGAGGTGTTGGATCGGCTTTTGGTTGCGAATTTTCTTCGCTGTCATATTCCGTTTGTCTTAACTCTATCCACATTAGAAATTTCAGAATTGCTTGCAGACTGATCCAATAAAACGTTAGTTTTTGTTAGCTGTCACCTATGAGGAAATTGTCGAAAACACTGGAATTCTCCCTTTCTATATGATATACTAGACTTATCATTCTATCCATTTTTACCCTATGACACAAAAATGCTACATTTGAAGGAGAACGTCATGATAACAGGAGAAATCAAAAACAAAATCGACAGCCTTTGGGATCTGTTTGCCTCTGGTGGGGTGGTGAATCCCTTGGAGGTCATCGAGCAAGTGACCTATCTCATGTTCATTCATGATTTAGACCGAAATAATACGAAAAACGAAGCAGAATCGGTCATGCTGGATTTGCCCTTTCATAGCATTTATCCAGAGACTTACAGCATCGAAACCAAGTCCATCGACGGAAATGCCCTCAAATGGTCGGTCTTTCGTGATTTTCCTGCAGATAAAATGTTTCAAACCGTGAGCGACTTTGTATTTCCATTCATCAAAGGGCTAGACGGCAACAAAAACAGCGGTTATTCCAAATATATGAGCGATGCGAGCTTCAAATTGCCCACTCCACTGCTATTATCCGAGGTTGTGGAGAGCTTAGACTTGATTTACAACCAAATGGAGGCTGTTCACGATGCCGATATTCGGGGGGATGTTTACGAATATCTCCTCTCGAAAATTGCGCAATCGGGGCTAAACGGACAGTTCCGCACCCCTCGCCACATCATCAAAATGATGGTTGCGCTGATGGACCCCACCCCCACCGACATCATCTGCGATCCTGCCTGTGGCACTTCTGGATTTTTAGTGGCATCAGGAGAATATCTGCGTGAGCATAAAAAAGAGGCTGTTTTGTTTGATAAAACCAACAAAGCACACTATATGAACGAGATGTTTCACGGTTTCGACACCGATCGCACCATGCTTCGCATTGGCGCCATGAATATGATGACCCACGGGGTGCAAAATCCATCCATCGAGTATCGGGATAGCCTATCTGACCAAAATCCCGATCGTGAGAAGTATTCTCTCATTTTGGCAAACCCACCCTTCAAAGGCAGTCTGAAAGCCGAAATCGTGTCGGAAGATTTGCTCAAAACCTGTAAAACCAAGAAAACAGAGCTCCTTTTTGTGGCTCTGATCACGAAAATGCTGGATACTGGTGGACGTTGCGCCATGATTGTGCCTGATGGGGTGCTCTTTGGTGGTTCGAAGGCGCATCAGGATATTCGCAAAGACTTGGTGGAAAATCAGCGGTTAGTGGGGGTGATTTCCCTCCCTTCTGGGGTGTTTAAGCCCTATGCTGGGGTGTCGACCGGGATTTTGATTTTCACAAAAACTGGTCATGGTGGCACCGATTCTGTTTGGTTTTATGATATGCAGGCGGATGGGTTTTCGTTGGACGACAAACGTGCCGCTGTGTCCCAGAGCGATATCCCTGATATTGTGGCTCGTTTTCACAATCTGGAGGGGGAGCAAAGCCGTGAGCGCACCGAGAAAAGTTTCTGCGTGCTCAAAGCCGAAATCGTGGAAAATGGGTATGATTTATCGGTGAATAAGTATAAAAAGACGGTTTATGTTGCCGAGAAATTCCCTCCTACCGCCGAGATTTTAGCCGATATTGCCGAGATGGAAGAGAAAATTTCCGAGGGGCTGAAGTTACTGGGGGGATTGAGATGAGTGAGTGGGAAATGGTGAGAATCCCCGATGTGCTTTTTTTCCAAGAAGGTCCAGGGGTGCGAAACCATCAATATGTTAGCAACGGAATTAAACTTCTGAATGTGGCTAATTTGCAAGAAGGCAAGGTGGATTTAACTACATCTGCTAGATATATTTCGGAAGAAGAAGCATATGGAAAATACAAGCATTTTTTAGTGGATGAAGGCGATTTCATCATAGCAAGTTCAGGAATAAAAGTTGAATATTTTGAGCGAAAAATGGGTTTCATCAACAAAGAACACTTGCCTTTATGTATGAATACCAGTACAATAAGATTTAAGACACTTGACAATAAAATATTGCTTACTAAGTTTTTTATGTATTATCTAAAAACAGATGAATTTAAGATGCAACTATCTAAGCAAATAGTGGGTTCAGCACAATTGAATTTCGGTCCATCACACTTGAAAAAAATGAAAATCCCCCTCCCTCCCCTCGAAAAACAGCAAGAAATCGCCGAGGAATTGGACAACATCACAGAACTCATCGCACTGCGGAAACACCAACTGGAAAAACTGGATTTGTTGGTGAAGGCGAAGTTTGTGGAGATGTTTGGGGACCCTGTGGAGAATCCGATGGGGTGGGAGGTAGGAACAATTCGAGATGTGGTTGATAGCGTTAAATATGGAACAAGTCAACCAGCAACAGAAAATGGAAGATACACCTATCTCAGAATGAACAATATAACTTATGAAGGACGTCTGGATTTATCTCAAGTTAAATATATTGATATGGTCGAAAAGGACTACGAAAAATATGTAGCTAGAAAAAACGATGTACTTTTCAACCGTACAAATAGTAAAGAATTAGTTGGGAAAACTTGCGTTTTCAACTGTTCTACCGAGATGATTTTAGCTGGTTATATTATCAGAATTCGTACAAATAATAAAATATTACCAATGTATTTATCTACAGTACTTAACTCAAAGTACGGTAAGCAAACTTTATACGGAATGTGCAAATCTATCGTAGGGCAAGCAAATATAAACGCTCAAGAGCTACAGGGAATAGGTATTCTGATTCCCCCCCTCCCCCTCCAAGAACAATTCGCCCACTACGTCCAAACCGTCGAGCAAACCCGCAACCAAATGGAACAAGGTCTGGAAAAACTAGAGCAACTGTATCGAGAACGCATGCAACGATGGTTTGGGGGGTGAGCTCCCCAAAAATATGATATCCTCGTACGATAAAATGATTAGATAGGAGTGCTAGTATGACAAACTTCGATTATTTCACCACAGAAGAGAAATTCAACCATTTTTCAACTGTGGCAGTCTCTGCTGAGAGGATTTTGCATATCGACCCCTCTGCTTCTGCAGTAAACTGTCGCAGAGCCATGGAATTTGCAGTAAAATGGCTCTACACCGTGGATAAAGAGCTGCAAAAACCACTTGAGAACACCTTGTTTGGGCTGATGAATACCAATGAATTTCGAGATATTGTCCCCTCTGACATCGTGACAAGAATGCACTATATTCGCAAAGCCGCCAACGGAACAGCACACGAAGTGGCTGGAATTTCGATTGAAATGGCGTGTTTGTGTCTTGAAAATCTATTTTATTTCCTCGATTTTGTGGCTTGCTGTTATGGAGATCATTACGAGGAACACCCCTTTCACAAGGAGTATTTACAGGAAAAAACCGAGGAGAAACACGAGCTCCCCAAAATAAACGAACTAGATTTCGAGAAATTATTGCTAGAAAATCAAGCCTTAAAAGAGCAATTAACCGAAAAACGCAAAGAGCAGAAAGCCACCTATGTGCCAAAACCACTGGATATCAGCGAGCACGAAACCAGAAAGCTATATATCGACCAGATGTTGCGCACAGCAGGGTGGGTAGAGGGCAAAAACTGGGTCAACGAAGTGCGTGTCGAGGGGATGCCCAATGCTTCGGGGATTGGTTTTGCTGATTATGTGCTCTATGGTAGCGATAAGAAACCACTGGCTGTGATCGAGGCGAAAAGCACCTGCACAGATGTGTCAGTAGGGCGAAAACAAGCAGAATTATACGCAGATGCACTGGAAAAGCAGTATGGCGTGCGCCCTGTCATCTTCCTCACCAATGGATTTCACACCACCATCGAGGACGGACAATATCCAGAACGTGTGGTTTCCACCATTTATTCCAAACGTGATTTAGAGAAATTATTTAATTTAAGAAATAATAAAGAATCCCTCGATGAAATCACCATCAATCAAGAGATTGCTGGGCGCTACTACCAAGAAGGCGCCATTAAAGCAGTTTGCCGAAATTTCGGAGAGAAAAACCGTCGAAAAGCCCTGCTTGTCATGGCGACTGGCTCGGGAAAAACACGCACTGTCATCGGTTTGCTCGATGTTTTGCTCAAAAAAGGTTGGGTGAAAAACGTGCTATTTCTGGCGGATCGCACCTCTCTGCTCACCCAAGCAAACCGTAGTTTTGTGAATTTATTGCCACAACTATCGGTGAGCAATCTGTGCGAAACCAAGAAAAAATATTCCGCAAACTGCATTTTCTCCACCTATCCAACCATGATGAATTGCATTGATCAAGCCACAGATCAAGAGGGGAAAATCTTCACGTCTGGGCATTTTGATTTGATTATCTGCGACGAGGTGCACCGCTCTATCTATAAAAAATACAGGGATATTTTCACCTATTTTGATGCTCCACTTGTGGGACTGACTGCTACACCGAAGGACGATATCGACAAGAATACCTACGAGGTTTTCCAGCTTGAAAATGGCGACCCTACCTATGGGTACGAGCTTGCGCAGGCTGTGAAAGATGGATATTTAGTGGACTTTATGTCGGTGGAAACCAAACTGAAATTCATCGAGCAAGGAATTCGATATAGCGATTTGAGCGAAGAGGAGAAAGAGGAGTACGAGAATACATTTTCTGACGAGGATGGCAACACCCCTTCGAAAATTGACCCTGTTGCCCTCAATGAGTGGCTTTTTAACAAAAATACCATTGAAAAAGTGCTTGAAACCTTGATGGAGCATGGACTTTATGTGGATTACGGAAATAAAATCGGTAAGACCATCATATTTGCGAAAAATCATAGGCACGCTGAAGAAATATTCGCCGTGTTCAATGAAAAATATCCTCACCTCAAAGGCTATGCAGAGGTCATTGATAACTACATCAATTATGCGCAAAAAGCAATTGATGACTTCTCTGAAATGGATAAAATGCCACAAATCGCAATTTCTGTGGATATGCTCGATACTGGAATTGACGTGCCTGAAGTATTAAATCTGGTCTTTTTCAAAAAAGTGATGAGTAAGGCGAAATTCTGGCAAATGATTGGTAGAGGGACTCGCCTTTGTGCAGGGCTTGTGGACGGTGTGGATAAAAGCAAGTTTTACATCTTTGATTTTTGTGGGAATTTTCAGTTCTTTCGCATGAACGAAGGTGTAGAAAGCGGAAAGGTCACCACGCTAAAAGAAGCGCTATTCTCCTTAAAAGTGAAACTTGTATTTCAACTACAAAAGGAGGACTATCAATCAGAGGAATACCAAAACCATCGAAAAATAATCGTGTCAGAATTAGAATCAAAAATCGCAAAACTGTCCCATGATCACTTTGCAGTACAACAGCATCTCTCCTATGTTGTGGACTTTTCCACCGAAAATCGCTTTGATTTCCTATCTTTCGAGGATACTCTTAAATTAGAGGAACATATCGCTCCTTTGGTGGAGGGGGACGAAGATGAAATCTCTGCGTTGCGATTTGATGGGTTGTTATTGGGGCTAGAAGTGGCTTTTTTGGCGAAAACACCCATGTCAAGAGGAAAAACCGACTTAATGCAGAAGGCAAAAAGCATTACGGAGGTGACAGGTGCCACAAATATCCCAGAAATTCAAGTGCAACGAGATTTCTTGGCAAAAATTCTCGAAACCGACTTTGTGCAAGAGGCAAATGTGAGCGATTTAGAGCAGATCCGCACCTCGTTGCGTGGGCTGTTAAAGTTTGTCAAAAAGACCAAGCTGATTTATGCAACCAATTTTCATGATGATATTTTAGACACCACTTGGCATCAGTCTGAACTGGAAAATGATGATCTGAAAAATTACAAAAGCAAAGCAGAATTTTATGTACGAGAACATCAAGATCACCCGACCATTGCGAAATTAAAACATAATATCCCGCTCACTGAGGCAGATATGTCGGCATTGGAAGAGATTTTATGGAGCGAAGTAGGAAGTTCCGAGGAATATAAAGATACCTATGGGGCGAAACCGTTGGGAGAATTTGTCCGAGAATTGGTCGGTCTTGATATGAATGCGGCGAAGGAAGCCTTCAGTGAATTTTTGGGAAATACGAATTTTGACAGTCGACAAATTTACTTTATCAACCAAATTGTGGAGTATATTGTCCATAATGGGATGATGAAGGATTTATCTGTGTTGCAAGAATCACCGTTCACAGATAAAGGAAGCGTGGCTGAAATTTTTGAGGACCTGAGCATTTGGCAGGGAATCCGCTCTGTGATCGAGGGGATCAATAAGAGCGTGGCTGCGTAACGATGAAGAAAGGGAGCAACCACTAATATTGGGGT
>JAWXUK010000021.1:0-19361 GCA_044432785.1 Eubacteriales bacterium
GCTTGGATGAATCGTGAACTAAAACTGATCAAAGAAGAGATTGCTCGTGCTGATTGTATTGTTGTGGGTGCCGGTGCTGGGCTTTCCACCTCTGCCGGTCTGGAATATGGTGGGGAGCGATTTGAGCGACTTTTCCCCGATTATATCAAAGAATATGGGCTGACCGACATGTATTCCTCAGCTTTTTATGATTTTCCTACCTCCAATGCTTTTTGGGGGTATTTTTGTAAGCATATTTTGCACAACCGATACGAGAGTGAGATCAACGATTGCTACTCGAATCTCCTTGGACTATTAGAAGGAAAAAATTATTTTGTGATCACCACAAATGCAGATCATTTATTTCTTCGCAATGGGTTTCCGAAAGAGAGATTGTTCTATCTTCAAGGGGATTATGGGCTATTTCAATGTTCGGTACCCTGCCATCAAAAGACCTATGACAATCAAGAGAGAGTCTACCATATGGTGGACTCCCTCTGTGATTTGAAGATTCCGGATGAGTTGCTCCCCCTGTGTCCTGAGTGTGGCGCCCCTATGGACGTCAATTTGCGCAAAGATGGCAGTTTTGTGGAGGATGAGGGGTGGCATGCTGGGCTGGAGCGCTATCAGAAATTTTTGGGAGAGATGAAAAAACCTCTCTTCTTGGAGCTTGGGGTGGGGTATAACACCCCTTCCATCATCAAGTATCCCTTCTGGCGCATGACACATCGGGATAAAAAGGCACGTTATCTCTGCCTTAATGCAGAGGAGGGTGCCCCTCCGAAGGAGATTTCGAAGAAATCGGTCTATCTTTGTGGTGATATTGCGACTATGTTACGAGATTAGAGGAGTTTTTGCGCCATGCGCACTCCCATGAGGGATGCCATCATGAGGCCACGTGTCCAACCACTAGAATCCCCTAAACAGTGGAGGTTTTGGATATTTGTGTTGAAATCTTCATCCATTTTGACCTTGTTGCTGTAGAATTTGAGCTCTGGGGAGTAGAGCAATGTCTCGGATGAGGCGAAGCCCTCGACCACTCGGTCCACTGCTTCGATGAAGTTGATGATATTGGTCATGGCTCGGTAGGGCATGGCGGCAGTGATGTCCCCTGCGATGGCGTCGGGGAGAGTGGGGACGAGGTTAGAACGAGAGAGCTCGTTTTGCCAGGTGCGTTTTCCATCTAAAATATCACCATATCTTTGGACAATAAGCTGCCCGTTTCCGAGCATATTGGTGAGTTCGCCGACTTTTTTTGCATATTCGATGGGCTGGTTGAAGGGCTCGGCGAAGTTGTGCGAGGAGAGGATGGCGAGGTTTGTATTGTTGGATTTTAGGTTTTTATAGGAGTGTCCGTTGACTACGGCGAGGTTATCGTCGTAGTTTTCTTGGCTGACGAATCCCCCTGGGTTTTGACAGAAGGTGCGAACCTTATCTTTAAAGGGGTTGGGGTAGCCGATGAGCTTGGATTCGTAGAGGACATCGTTGACCTTTTCCATGACTTCGTTGCGCACTTCGACACGGACACCGATATCGACGGTGCCTGCAGTGTGGGCGACTTCGTGTTTTTGGCAGAGCTCTTCGAGCCATTTTGCCCCGTGACGTCCGGCGGCGAGGACGACGTGATCCCCTTGGACGGTGGTGGTTTTTCCACTGCGATCTGTGAGTTCGACTCCGATGCAACGGTTATTTTCGACGAGAATGTCGGAACAATGGGTGGAAAATTGGATTTCTACCCCGTGGGCGATGATATAGTCCTCGATAGCCGAGTAGATTTCTTGTGCCTTTTCGGTGCCGAGGTGACGGATGGGGCAATCCACTAATTTCAGGTTTGCCATGATGGCTTTTTTGCGAATTTCTTTGATTTCGTTTGTGACGTTGAGCCCTTCGACCTTGGTATCTGCGCCGAATTCGAGGTAGATATCATCGGTATATTGAATGAGATCTTTGGTGACTTCGAAGCCGATCAATTCAGGGAGATCCCCTCCGACTTCGGGACTAAGGGAGAGCTTTCCGTCGGAAAAGGCGCCTGCGCCACTAAATCCCGTGGTGATATGGCAGTTTGGTTTGCAGAGGACGCATTTTTTTGTGGTATGTTTGGGGCAGGATCTTTTTTTGATACTGACCCCTTTTTCTACGAGTAAGATGCTTTTGGAGCAACCTTTTTTGACTAGTTCGAGGGCAGTGAAGATGCCGGAAGGGCCTGCGCCGATAATGATGATATCTTTTTTCATGGGATGGACTCCCCTTTCTGTTCGTGTAGCTCTATTATAGCTTGAAATGAGGTAAAAGTCAAGGAAAAACCCCTCTTCTATGGAAGAGAGGTTTTTATTTTTGAGGATGGGATTAGCTACGGAGTGATTTTCCACTATCGGTGTCGAAGAGGTGCACACGAGTGGGTTCCACCAAGAGTGTGATTTTTTCTCCATCGGCAATTTTATCGGCGATAGGGGTTTTGGAGACGATTTTTTTATCTCCACAAAGGGAATAGAGATTGATTTCGGCACCCATGAGCTCGGAGAGTTCGAGGGTGGTGTTGATCATGGTATCCCCTGGGTTTTCGATGTAGGTTTCTTGCTTTTCGAGGTATTCTGGGCGAATGCCGAAGGTGATATTTTTGCCGACGTGAGCTTTGAGAACCGAGGGGTCGAAACGCTCTGTGTCGATTTTGAGGGAGAAGCCTTCAAATTCGGCATAGTAGTTGCCCTCTTTTTCGGCGATATTGCAAGGGAATGTGTTCATTTGGGGGGAACCGATGAATCCTGCAACGAAGAGGTTACATGGAGATTCGTAGAGGTTTTGAGGGGTATCGACCTGTTGGATGACACCTTTATCCATGACAACGATACGATCGCCCATGGTCATTGCTTCGGTTTGGTCGTGGGTGACGTAGACGAAGGTGGTGTTGAGTCGCTTATGAAGGCGAGTGATCTCGGCACGCATTGCAGTACGGAGTTTTGCATCGAGGTTGGAGAGAGGTTCGTCTAAGAGGAAGACGGCTGGGTTACGCACCATGGCACGGCCGAGTGCCACACGTTGACGTTGACCACCCGAGAGGGCTTTTGGTTTACGGTTAAGGAGCTCTTCAAGGTTTAAGATTTTTGCTACCTCGTTGACACGGCGATCGATTTCGTTCTTCTCGACCTTTTTGATTTGGAGGGAGAAGGCGATATTTTTATAGACCGTCATGTTGGGGTAGAGTGCGTAGTTTTGGAAGACCATGGCGATGTCACGATCTTTTGGGGTGACGTCGTTGATAAGGCGATCGCCGATGTACATTTCGCCGGATGTGATCTCTTCTAGTCCTGCGATCATGCGCAATGTGGTGGATTTACCACAGCCGGAAGGTCCGACCAAGATGATAAATTCTTTGTCGTGGATTTCGAGATCGAGGTCTTCAATGACCTTAACTACGGTTCCTTTTTTTGGTCCGTCGTAATGTTTTGCGAGTTTTCTGATACTAATTCCTGCCATGATGTTACCTCCAAATATTTGTGGTGTGGATGTTTTAAGAATTTCATTTTTGTGATATTACACAAAATTTATCTTGCTAATATTAGTATAACAGGGTATAATATGGATAGCAAGGGTAATAAATTGATATGGACTTTGAAAGAAGGGTAATAAATTGATATCTATTTTTGTAGAGACTGCTAAGGCAATGATGGACGAGGGGTATGCCGAAATTTATGGAACCGGTGATCTTGCCACGTCACTCGGGATTTCGCCTGAACATTTGATACGGACTTTTAAAGAGGAGTATGGGATTCCTCCCAAACAATATTTGACCAAGGTGAAGGTGGAGCAAGGGTGTACCTTGTTACTGCAAGGGCTTGGGGTGGAGGTGGTTGCGCTGAGCGTGGGATTTTCCTGTGGGAATTATTTTTCTAAAGTTTTTCGCAAAGAGATGGGGATGACACCCACCGAATTTGTGCAGAAAAATTCCCCCCAAAAGAAGGAGGGAAAGGTTGGTGCAGAGATTTATTTATAAGATTTGTAAGAGCAAGAGGAGCGCAACCCCACAAGGACCGAGAAGGGAGATGACAAGTGCGTTTAGGAGGTTGACCCCCAAGCCCATGCCAAAATTGGCGCCGATGGAGAGTCCGATGAGGCTTGCCCCCATGCGCATCGATAGCGAGCAGAGCTTTTTGCCTAGGGGGGAGCAACAAAATAGTGGTACTAGGAGACCTAAGAAGAGGAGGAGTTCCATTGAGCCCCCCTTTTAATGTTCGTGCGCACGGAGTTGGCGCTGAAGGTAATTGTGCATTGCTTGGAGAGAGCTGATTTCGAAGATATAGGAATCGATAAGGTCGGAGTCGCTTGCGTGGTTGAAGCTGTTATGAGCATGCTTGAGCTGGGTTTGGGTGGTCTGGATTGCCTCGATGATCTCCTGACGGAGGCGGTCGGATTTGGGTTTGAGGGTTCGCTCTTGTGGGAGGTGCAAAATACGTTCCATAGTGAGTACTCCTTTTTCATTGATTGATTGTGATAGTCTATGTGGATAGTATCAACAATTATTCCAGAAAATAATCAAAAATAAATACATAATTTATTGAGATGAGGAGACAATAGCAGTAACTTGTTTCACCCTTGCAAAGAGGAGCAATGAAAAAATCCCAAAGCGGTGAGAGATCTTACCGTTTTGGGATTTATGATTTTGTGGGGCTAGATCAGAAAATCGAGGAAGAGTGATTTTTGGGGTGGGGTGGTTTCGCTGGGGTGCTCTGGTTGGAGTTCTGGTTTGCTTTTGTGGTAGCGATAATTGAGCAATCCAACCAAGACAACCAAGACGAGATAGGTACCGAAAAAGACCCCTGTGGCATCATCGCTACTGGTTTGCCAATAGAGGGAGCCACTGGCTAGGCTTGCAGCGAGGAAAACAGGGCAGAGGAGCAGAGCGACCTTGATCGGGGAGTGGTAGCCACAAAAGGAGTTGTGATAGAATGGGATGGAGAAAATAAAGAGAGTGTAGCCAAGGGAGATGGGCATGGTGATAATGATGCCAAATCCCATGAGGAGAATGGTGCCGATGAAGTTGAAGGCGACGAAGGCGGCGATGAAACTGGTGTTGTGGTGACGGTAACTGCGTTGAGTTAGTTCCCAGAGGTATACCGTGAGAAAAACCGATAGAATGGTGATAATAATTCCTTTTTCGAGCCAGTTTCGTTCGTAGACGATGGTGGCGTACATGGCAAACATAGTGATAAAATGTAGCACGATATCCCCCTTTCTACGCCTTACTTTCGATGAAGGCGAGTGCTTCGCCGATGTTTAGGATATGATCGCCGAGACGTTCGAAGTCGGTGAGGAGTTCTGCATAGAGGATGGCTGCCTCCCCTTGGCCTCTGCCTTCCCTCATGCGTTTGAGGTGGCGACGGCGATATTGCTCTGCCATGTCGTCGATCTTTTGCTCGAGTGCAGCAACCTTGGTGAGCCATCCGAGCTCCCCTGCTGAGAGATCGAGGAGCATATCAATCCCTTGGATGGAGACGTTTTTCATGAGTTCGAGTTCTTTGTAAGCGCCGTCGGAGAAGCTGATTTCGTGTTTGACCAAGATTTTGGTGCAGTCGCAAATATTGATGGCGTGGTCGGCGATACGCTCGATATTGCTGGTGATGGTGAAGTATCCACTGACCATATCAGAGGCTTGTTCGTTGGTTTCGGAGGAGATCACTCGGGAGATATAGTTGCTGATTTCTTGGTTTAGGTAGTCGATGTATTCCTCGGTTGCGAGTGCATCCTCTTGGGTGGAGATATCGGAAGTGATCACTCCGTCAAAGCCACGGATGACATTTTTGCGTGCCATGACCAACATACGTCCGAGTTCGGAGCGCAGTTGGTTGACATAGATGGCAGAGGACCCTAGTCCTCCCTCTTTTCCTAGGTTGGAATGGACTGGGGTGAGGTATTTGACACGGATCTCTCCATCGTAGTCTTCGGCTGTGGTGGGGAGGATTTTTTTGGCGATGATGGCGAGGTAGGTGCCGAAGGGGAGGAGTGCTAGGGTGGTGAGTAGGTTGAAAATGACGTGGGTATTTGCAATTTGTGCCTTGACGTTTCCAGGGGTGAGGGCTTCCATCCAATAGATAAAGTCGGTTGTGAGGGCGATCCCTGTGAAGAGGGCAGTTCCGATGAAGTTGAACATGAGGTGGACTAAGGTGACCCTCTTTGCGTTACGACTAAGGGAGAGAGAGGCGAGGATTGCTGTGATACAGGTTCCGATATTTTGCCCGAAGAGGACGAAGATGGCTTGCGAGAGTTCGATGACATTGCTAGAGGCAAGGCTTTGTAAAATGCCGATGGAGGCAGAGGAGGATTGGATCAATGCTGTGAAGATGGCGCCTCCTAAAATGCCGAGGACGGGGTCGGTGAAGCGTGACATAATGGAGATGAACTCGGCAGAATCTCGGAGGGGGTACATGGCGTCGCTCATGGTGCCCATACCGATGAAGAGGATACCGAGACCTGCGAGGATTTGTCCGTAATGTTGTATTTTTTGGTTTTTGAAGAATAGGGTCATGCTTACCCCTACGAAAGTGAAGATGGGGGCTAAATCTCCCATGTCGAGGGTGATCATGAGTCCTGTGATGGTGGTACCGACGTTTGCACCCATGATGACCCACACAGCAGAGGAGAGGGACATCATGCCAGAGCTAACAAATCCGATCACCATTACGGTGGTGGCTGAGGAGGATTGAACGAGGGCTGTGATCATTGCACCGACGAGGACTGCTAAAAATCTGTTTTGGGTGAATTTTTCGAGGATTTTTTTGAGTCGTGCGCCGGCTGCTGCCTCGAGTCCTGCGCTCATCATGTGCATTCCATAAAGGAAGAGAGCGAGCCCTCCGAGGAGGGAGAAGAGCATTGATGAATCCATTTTGACTTACCTCACAAGTTTTTTATAGGTTGGGGTGATGTTACGCTGTTGCGATGATGCCAGAGGCGATGACGGTGTCGCCATCGTACAGAACCACAACCTGCCCCGGTGTGATGGCACGTTGGGGCTTTAGGAAGGTGACCTGTAGGGTGTCGGTGTCGATTTGCTGGGCTGTGGCAGGTTCGCCGTCGTGACGAGAGCGAATTTTGGCACGGCATTGGGTGGGGGTTTCGAGGGATTCTGTTGCGATGAAGTTGAGCTGGTGTGCGATTAAGGTATCAGAGTAGAGGGACTGGTTATCCGAGAGGATGACGGTGTTTTGTTCGGGGCGAATCTCTTTGACGTAGAGTCTGCCGTCTGAGGAGATATCGAGTCCTCGACGTTGCCCGACGGTGTACGAGATGATCCCTTTGTGCTTGCCTAAGACGGTGCCGGCTGGGGTTTGAAATTCGCCTGCTTGATAGGTTTTGGCAGTGCGTTTGCGAAGAAAAGAGATATAATCCCCGTCAGGGACAAAACAGATATCTTGGCTATCGGTGCGCAGGGCTGTGGGGAGTGCGTGGTCGGCTGCGATGGCTCGTACCTCGTCTTTTGAGAGGTTTGCAAGGGGGAAGTGAGCTCGGGAGAGCTGGGCTTGGGTGAGCTTTGAGAGGAAATAGCTCTGGTCCTTTTGCTTGTTGGGGGATTGCTGTAGAAGGTAGCGCCCTGATCCTTGGTCGTAGGTGATCTTTGCGTAGTGCCCTGTGGCGAAGCCCTCGGCCTCGAGAAGGTCCATGACTGGGAGAGAGAATTTGATGGCGCTATTGCAATGGTAGCAAGGATTGGGGGTTCTGCCCTGTTCGTAATCATGAACAAAAGGTGCAACCACTTGTTCGTCAAAGAGGGCTGAGAGGTTGTGGGTTCGGTGCGAGATGCCGAGTTTTTGCGCAACGGCGAGGGCATCGGTGGCATTGGGGTCGTTCTGTAAATTGTGGTCTGTGTGGGGGAATAGAGTATATGTGACACCAGATATAGTATGCCCTTCTTGCTTTAGGAGGAGGGCTGCTACAGAACTATCTACGCCACCACTCATGCCGATTACGATGTTTTTTTGTTGATTCATGGGGGAAATGCCTCCGTCAAAATGCTGAAAATTTTTATTATTATATCACATCTCGAGGGAAAATACAATGTACAGGTTGAAAAAAAGAGAAAAATTTCAGCTTTTTTTAAGAAATCAAAGTGAAAAATAGATGTAGGTGTTTTTTCTGATTTTTTCAAAAAAAACCACAAGATATAGTAGACATGGGGACGAGTTTGTGATATACTTACAGTCAGCGAAATGATTTACAACGGTCGCAAATATCGACAACGAGGAGAATACCCATGAAAGTAATTAAAAGAGATGGCACTAGTGTGCCATATCATTGTGAAAAAATTGTGAACGCCATCGAAAAAGCGAATATTGAAGTTCCTGAGTGTGAGAGACTATCCCCTGAGCGTATTGATGCGCTAGTAAAGGGGATTGAAGCACTAGATCGTGAGCGAATTTTGGTGGAGGACATACAAGATCTTGTGGAGCAAGGGCTTGTGGCTGAAAATAAATTTACTCTTGCGAAAAAGTATATTATTTATCGTTACACTCGTGCTTTGGTACGGACGGCAAATACGACTGATGAGTCTATCTTGTCCCTCTTACGCAATGAAAATAAGGAACTAGCCGAGGAAAATTCAAATAAAAATACTATGATTGCTGCCACGCAACGGGACTATATTGCAGGCGAGGTGAGTCGTGATTTGACACGACGGATTTTGCTTCCTGAACATATTACCAAGGCACATGACGAGGCTACCATCCATTTTCATGATGCTGATTATTTTGTGCAACCCATCTTTAACTGCTGTCTTATCAATATTTCGGATATGCTTGACAATGGCACTGTGATGAATGGGAAACTCATTGAATCTCCTAAGAGTTTTCAGGTTGCCTGTACTGTTATGACACAAATTATTGCCTGTGTTGCCTCGAACCAATATGGGGGACAATCGGTGGATCTGTGCCATTTGGGGAAATATTTGCGTCGTAGTCGTGAGAAATTCCGTAAAATAGTGCAATATCAGTGTGCTGGTGCCATTTCGTTGGACGTGATGGAGCGCATGGTGGATGATCGTGTGAAAGAGGAGCTGAAGTCTGGTGTGCAGACCATTCAGTATCAAATTAACACCCTTATGACCACGAATGGACAGTCGCCCTTTGTGACATTGTTTTTGAATTTGAACCCTGATGATCCTTATTTGGTGGAGAATGCCATGATCGTGCAAGAGGTGCTGACTCAACGGCTTGAAGGGATTAAAAATGAGGCTGGAGTCTTTATCACTCCTGCGTTTCCTAAACTTGTCTATGTGTTGGACGAGCACAATGCCTTAAAGGGTGGAAGATACGATTATATTACCAAACTTGCAGTGAAATGTTCTGCAAAACGGATGTATCCTGATTATATTTCGGCCAAGAAAATGCGTGAGACCTATGAGGGGAATGTCTTCTCGCCTATGGGTTGTCGCTCCTTCCTATCCCCTTGGAAAGATGAGAAGGGCCAGTATCAGTTTGAAGGACGGTTTAACCAAGGGGTTGTTTCCCTCAATCTGCCACAGATTGGTATTTTGAGTGGAGGGGACGAGGAGAAGTTCTGGCCACTGCTAGAAGATAGATTGAACCTGTGTTTTGAGGCCATTATGTGTCGTCATGAGGCCCTCAAAGGGGTGAAATCGGATAGTTCTCCTGTTCACTGGCAGTATGGCGCCATTGCACGTCTTGCCAAAGGAGAGACCATTGATAAGTTCCTCTATGGTGGATATTCCTCCATTTCCCTCGGGTACATTGGTATTTACGAGATGACAAAACTGGTCACGGGTGAGAGTCATACCTCTCCTGTGGGTCGTGAGTTTGCGCTGCGTGTGATGGATCGCTTGCTCTCGGCTGTTCAGGGGTGGAAAGAGGAAACCAATGTTGGGTTTGCGCTTTATGGTACCCCTGCTGAGAGCTTGTGCTATCGGTTTGCTCGGATTGACAAGGAGCGATTTGGTGAGATTGAGGATGTCACGGATAAAGGATATTACACCAATAGCTACCATGTGGATGTGCGTGAGCCCATTGATGCCTTTGATAAATTCCTCTTTGAAGCAGAGTTTCAAAAGGTTTCTACTGGGGGTTGTATCTCCTATGCAGAAATTCCAAATATGCGCCATAATTTGACTGGTTTGGAAGATATGGTGCGTTTCCTCTACGAAAATATTCAATATGCTGAGTTTAATACCAAGAGCGATTACTGTCAAGTTTGCTCTTATGATGGTGAGATTGAGATCAATGACGAGAATATTTGGGAGTGCCCTTCCTGTCACAATACGGACTATCACAAGATGAATGTGACACGTCGTACCTGTGGGTATTTGGGTGAAAACTTCTGGAATGAAGGCAAAACCAAGGAAATTAAGAAGCGAGTGTTGCACGTTTAGCAAATCTTGCACTGTACTTGTGAAATGAAAAATGACCTCCCCCTAGGGGAGGTCATTTTGATAGGAGATACTATGAATTATTCAACCATTAAGTGGGTGGATGTGGCGAATGGAGAGGGGATGCGAATGTCGCTCTTTGTCTCTGGTTGTAAGCATGCTTGCCCTCAATGTTTTAATGAAGAAGCATGGGATTTTGGATATGGGTCACCCTATACCAATGAAATTGAGGAGGAAATCCTCGAGAGGTTGGGGCATGATTATATACGAGGATTGTCTCTGCTTGGGGGGGAACCTCTTGACCCTCGGAATCAGTCTGCCATTTTGAATTTGGTGGAGCGTGCGAAAAAACGATACCCCGAAAAAGACATTTGGTGCTATACGGGGTACCGTTTTGAAGAACTTGATTCTATTGGAGATCTTGCGATGGAAATTTTGTCCTATATTGACGTGCTGGTGGATGGGAAATTCGTGGCTTCGCTTAAAAATCTCTCGCTCGCTTTTCGGGGGAGTGAGAATCAACGGATCATTGATGTGGCACAAAGTTTGGAAGGTGGGAGCGTGGTGCTCGACCTTCGTTATCCGTAGAATGTGACGAGCTCTTCTGGGAGTTCGCAGTCCTCACCGGGGGGGCAATAATACTCGGAATCTGGGAGGGGGACGGTTGTTGGAAGGCAATCAACCCCCTCTAAATTTATGCAATCGAGGAAGGAATCGGGATTGAGTGTTGTTTGAGTGGGGATATCGATTTCGGTGAGGGAGTAGTTGCAACGGAAGGCTCCGTAATCGATGGAGGTAAGGGTGGTTGGGAGGAAGACATCTTTTAGCGAGGTGCAATAGGAGAAGGTGCAAGAACGGATTGCCGTGACGGATGGAGGGACCGTGATGGAGGTGAGGGAAGCGCATTTGAGGAAGACGGCTTTTTCGATGGTGGAGACCGAATTCCCGAGGTCGATCGAGGTCATGGCAGAGCAGTTATAGAAGGCAAATTCGCCGATGGTGTGAAGGTTGTCCCCTAAGGCTACCGAGCGAAGTGCTGTGCAGTCTGAGAAGGCGATTTTGTCGATGAACTCAAGGGAATTTGGGAAGTTTACCGTAGTGAGTTTGGAGCAAAATCCGAAGGACATATTGCCGATGGTGGTGACGGTTTCGGGGAAGGTGATACTTTCGAGGGTATCGGATGCTAGGAACGCGCACTGGCCGATGGCGGTGACACCATCGGGGACGATGACGTGGGGGTCGGTTCCTGTGTATTCTACGAGGACGACTTGATGGTCGATCTCTTGGATGACAAAGGGCGAGGGGTCGGTTTTTTGACTACTAGCATAAATCCATGTGCCCCCTGCAGTGCATAGGGCGAGGCACAGGATGGAAATGATGAGTTTTTTCATGGTGGATCTCCTTTTCTTTAATGAGAATTATTCCTAATATGATTATACAACCCTTTCATTTCTTTGTCAAGAAAAAGTTTGACAGCCTTGGGAATTTTTGGTATAATACCGATTTAATAAAGATAGGTGGAAATGAGGACCGTAATTTCTGAGGAATTGGTGGTTACGGGAACTTGAAATTTTAAAATGAGGTGTGATCATGCGAGTTTTGGTATGTGAGGATCAAGTGGATCTCAATCGGTTGATTTGTAAGAAATTGAAGTCCGAGGGCTACGGGGTGGATGGCTGTTTTGATGGGGAAGAGGGACTCTTTTACATGGAAAGTGCGGCCTATGACCTGATTATCTTGGACGTGATGATGCCGAAGAAGGACGGCTATGCCGTGGTGAGCGAGATGAGGGCACGCAATGATTTTACTCCTGTGCTCTTTTTAACGGCGAAGGATGCGACCGAAGATTTGGTGAAAGGTCTGGATTTTGGGGGGAACGACTATATGGTCAAGCCCTTTTCCTTTGATGAATTGATGGCAAGGTGTCGGGTTTTATTGCGGATGAAACCACAACAAAATGCGCAGATTTTGACTGTCTGCGACCTCGAAATGAATACAAGTTCGAGAAAAGTGACACGAAATGGGGTGGAGATCGAACTATCGGCTCGGGAATATGCGATTTTGGAATATATGCTCTATCATGTTAATATTGTGCTCTCACGAGAGCAAATTGAGGAACATATTTGGAGTTTCGACTACGAAGGTGGAAGCAATTTGGTCAACGTATACATTCGGTATCTACGTAAAAAGGTGGATGACCCCTTTGAACGGAAATTGATTCATACGGTGCGTGGCAGTGGCTATGTGTTGCGAGAGGAGGGATAGTTTTGTCCATAAAAAGCAAGATTATTATGCTAAATACCATGCTAATGGGTTTGATTGTGCTACTCATTCTGATTTTTATGATGCATATTAGTGGGTTTGTGGTTGAGACAAGTAGCGTCAATCAACTGAAGAAGATTGTGCATGAAAATGTGGAGGATATGGAGTGGAAACGAGGAGAACTTGACATTGATGAGCTCGAACTCTTTGAAAATCATATTTCGACACTGGTTTATGATCGTCAAGGGAATCATTTGGCTGGATTTGAGTATGATCACAAACATTTTTGGCAATATCCACTCACCCATAAGCAAGTGACTGATGTGAATGTGGGGGGTGTGGACTATCTGCTTTATGATTTTTTGGTGGAGGATAGTCGTAATCAGGATATTTTTCTGCGTGGCGTGGTCTCGGTGAGTGAGATTTCGGATACCGTCAATCTGCTATTTTATTTTACGTTGTTCGCTCTCCCTATGTTTATCCTGTGTTCGGCTGGGGGGAGTTACGTTATTACAAAAAAATCTATGAAGCCTTTGGAGAAAATCATTCAAACGGCTGAAGAAATTACGCATGGTGAGGATCTTTCGATGAGAATTGATCTGGGGAAGGGGAAGGACGAGATTCATCATCTTGCGAATACCTTCGATGTGATGTTTGGAAAGCTAGAGAAGGCATTTCTATCGGAAAAACAGTTTACTTCGGATGTTTCACACGAGTTGCGCACCCCTACGGCTGTGATTTTAGCAGAATGTGAGATGCAACTGGAGCATGAGACCACGCAAGAGGAGAAAAATGACTCCTTTGCAAATATTTTACGGCAAGGACAACGGATGCAACAACTTATTTCTGGTCTGCTCAATCTGATTCGGTTGGATAATGGGGTGCAGAAATTGTCGATGACAGAGGAGGACTTCTCGGAGCTCGTTTTCATTATTTGCGAGGAGCAAGAGGCGGTTTTGCCTGAAACTTGCAGATTGGAGACAACTATTTCTCCTGAAATTATGCTGGAAATGGATTATACCTTGATGATTCGGGTATTATCTAATTTAATAGACAATGGAATTAAGTACGGCAAAGAGGGTGGAACGTTGACTGTTTCGCTCACGGAGGAGGAAGATACGGTGTTGCTCGCAGTATCGGATGATGGCATCGGGATTGCGCAGGAGCATTTAGAACGCATTTTTTCTCGGTTTTATCAGGTGGATGGGGCACGGACGGTGGATCGGTCGGAGAGTATGGGGCTTGGGCTTTCTATGGTGGAGCAGATCGTGAAACTTCATCACGGTTCCATTGAGGTGGAGAGTGAAGTTGGTGTCGGTACCACATTTTTTGTGAAATTTTTGAAAAAGTGAAATTCTTTAACCTTACTTTAACCTAGCTCCCCTAAAATAAGAGTATGAACTTCAAAGTACAGCAAATTTTAGGAGGTAGTGATTATGACAAAGGTTACTTTAGCAACTGGTATTTTGGTGTCTAGTCTTTTATTGAGTGGATGTTCGAACAATACCCCTTCGGCTCAGACTGAGTCAACCCCAACAGCTTCCCCTTCGGTGAGTGCCCCTAGCGTGGATAACACTGTGGCTTCCACCCCAGCTGATACAAGTGTTGCACCTGTGGCCCCTGGTAGCGATGTGGTGGCTTCTACTGTTGAGAGCGATTCAGGTACTTCCAGTACCTCGCAATCTGCGACAAACGTGGTAACACCAAGTGTTGATTCTGCAGCCACGACACCTGTCACCTCAACAACGACGGCAACCACCACCATGAGCGAGGCGAAAGCCAAGGAAATTGCGTTAGCCCACGCAGGGGTTTCGGCTGAGGATGTGATTTTTGCGAAGGTGGAGCTCGATTATGACAACGGTGTGCGTGAGTATGAAGTGGAGTTTTACGCAGGGAACATGGAGTATGATTACGAAATTCATGCAGAAACCGGCGCAATTTTGGGATATGATCACGATATGGAGAGCTTGAGACCTTCGGTGGTGACCCCTACCCCTAGTACCACCATTATCACTGAAGCAGAGGCAAAGGAGATTGCTCTTGCCCATGCAGGGGTTTCGGCTTCTAACGTGACCTTTGCGAAAGTGGCCCTCGACTATGACAACGGCGTGCGTGAGTATGAAGTGGAGTTTTACGCAGGAAACACGGAATATGACTACGAAATTCATGCTGAAAGTGGAAAAATATTGAGTTATGATCACGATATGGAGACCCCAAGATCTGATTCTTCTAGTAGCACAACAACCACAGAACCTATTTCCCAAGCAAAAGCCAAGGAAATTGCCCTTGCCCACGCAGGAATTTTGGAATCACAGGCCAGTCGTTTGAAGGTGGAATTTGAATACGACGATGGTATTCCTGAGTATAGTGTGGAGTTTTACGTCGGAAATACCGAATATGAATACGAAATTCACGGCACTACCGGTCAAATCCTTGGATATGATCGAGATGATGACTGATTGATTTTAAGCAGTACCCTATTGATTTGTTTCCCCTATCTTTGAACCCACTACTGAGTTTGGTCGGTAGTGGGTTTTTTATATTTTTCTTTGGATTGTTCTGCTCGGTGCGTGGATTTTATCTTAAAAGGTTGGGTTTGATTGAATATATTCGTGTAGAGACATGAAAAAGCCACAAAAGAAGTTCTTTTGTGGCTTTGTTGGTTTTATTTGAGGGTGATTTGGAAGGGGATGCTTTGGTCACGAAGACTTTGTGCGAGGAAGAGTTTAACTGCTGTTTCGGTATCGAGTCCTAGTTCTTGGAAGAAGGTATCGCATTGTTTTTTGGTTTTTGGGTCGAGATCGATCACAAGGGATTCGGGGGGTGTAGCAGGTTTGGTGGGGAGCTTTGGTTGTTTTTGGGATACCTTCTTAGCCACCTCTTTGGCTTCGGTTTTGATGAGCTTCGTGGTTTTTTGAAGGGTTTCTTTGGTGATTTTAGGGGATTTCTTCTCGACCTTCGGAGTGGGCGCCTTTTTAGGGGCAGTTTCTTTTGCTGCTTTGGGTGTTTCTACCACTTTGGGTGCTTCTGTTGTGGGTGCTTCGGTTTTGTCCTTTTCTGCTTTAAGGAGTTTATTGACGAGGGACATCTCTTTCTTTGCCTTTGGGGAGAGGAATTTGACGTGTTTGTTCTCGACTAGGGTATTGAGTTCTTTCCACAGTTCGAGGTTTTCGACGGGTTTACCATTGGCGGCACACCAATCTGCAAGCTCCCATGTGGCAACTGTGCCATTTGTGAAGTTGGTAATGACACTGGATTCGGTGTATAGGGTGATTTCGTCTGCCTCTTCAGCGAGAGAAATTGCTTTTATCATTGCGATTAACTGGGTTTCAGTTCTGCCTGTTGCAGTGAAATTTCCAGAATGCTCGATTGGTTTACGGGCATTTTTTTTGGAAGTGGTTATACCATAACAAGCGATATTTGTTTTTGGTTTTAGCACTGCAGCGACATGAATTGTAGTGTTTTTCATTGGTTTACGTCCTTTTATTCGATAAATTTATGGTGGATTTAGTTCGCTTATTGAAATTATACACCATATCATTTTTAATTGCAATGCTTTTTTTTGTATTTATCAAAAAAGTTGCTGTTTTATGAGAGTTTATTTGAGATACTGCTACAAGTATTTTATAGTTTATGATGTTCTTTGCTGTTAAATTAAAATTATTTTGTCGTTTTTCATTATTTTTTGGAAGTGTATTTTTTACTTCACTATCTTCTAGTAGTTTGTGATAAACATAAAAAACTGCGACATCCGAAGATGTCGCAGTTTAGAAGTGTTAACCCACTTCTGTGATGTTGTTAAAGAAGTAGTATCCAAGTGGGGTGTAGTACATTCCTTGGAGGTTATCTTGTAGCATCATGGTTTGGGTGTAGAAGTAGATAGGTGCGAGAACCCAATCTTGGCCCATGATGAGGTTTTCTGCTTGGTGCATGTAGGACATACGCTCTTCTGGGTCGGAGGTTGCTTTTGCTTGAGCGATGTAGTTATCGTATTCTGCACTTGCATATTGTGCGTCGTTGTTACCACCGCCTGTGAGCCACATATCGAGGAAGGAGAGAGGATCGTTGTAGTCGGCAATCCAGCCGTT
The DNA here is from genome assembly GCA_044432785.1 of Eubacteriales bacterium. Taxonomy (GTDB): domain Bacteria; phylum Bacillota; class Clostridia; order Oscillospirales; family Oscillospiraceae; genus JAWXUK01. The sequence continues at coordinate 16,696 of JAWXUK010000021.1, forward strand.
ACGAGCGATTTGATAGTCCCCTTGTTTACGGGACTCGAGGAAGACTGCCCAGTCTTGGTTGTTGAGTGTGACGGTGACGCCGAGGCCTTCGGACCATTGGTTTTGAAGGGCTTCGCCGATTGCTTTGTGGTTATCGTTTGTGTTGTAAAGGTACTCGACAACAGGGAAGGTGGAACGGTCTTCGTAGCCAGCTTCGTCGAGGAGACGGTTTGCTTCTTCGAGGTTTGCTGCGTAGGTTTCAGCGTCGACTGGGATATCCCAGTAGTCTCCACCTGTGGTACGGAAGTCGCTTCCGGATGCGCCTGCTGCATCATAGATTCCAGCTGGGACATATCCTGCTGCAGGTGCTTGACCTGTTTGAGCCACTTTTTCTGCGATGTAAACGGTGTCCATAGCAAGGGTGAATGCTTTACGCACACGCCAGTCATCAAAAGGAGCGTTTTCCACTTGGTAGCTGACGTAGTAGGTGCCGATATAGTCGAGGATATCGAGTTCACCAGAAGCGAGGAGGTTAGGGATCTCGTCCACAGGAGCATCTTGGATCATTTGAAGTTCGCCTGTGTTGTAGGCAGAGAGCATTGCGTTGTTATCATCCATGAGGACGAAGGTGAGGGATTCGAGGGTAAGGGAATCGACATCGTAGTAGGTTTCGCTAGGGAGCATAGTGATGGATGCGTTGTGTGTCCAGTCGCTCATCACAAATGGGCCGTTACCGATGTAGTTTGCAGGATCGAAGGTCCATTGATCGCCGTGAGCCTCGATGATATCTTGACGGACAGGGAAGGCTGCTGGGAAAGCGCAGATCTCGAGGAAGTATGCGCTGTCGTTAATGATGTCAACCACGAAGGTTTTATCGTCAGGAGCAGCCACAGACAAAGTGGAAGGATCTGCTTCGCCGTTTGCCACTGCGTCGTAGCCCACGACCATGTCGATCATGTAGCAGTAATCGGCTGCTGTATCGTCGTCTGCGAGGCGTTGCCATGCGTAGACGAAGTCTCCGGCAACCACTTCTTGTCCGTCGGACCAGAAAATGTCGTCACGGAGAGTGAAGGTGTAAGTGACGGTTCCGTCATCGTTTTGCACTTTTTCGTAGCTTGAAACTTGACCTTCGACCAGCTCGGCTGCTGTGATGCCGTCAGCGATGGAAGAGCCAGAATCAGCCCATTTGAAGAGGCCTTCAAATACGTGTTGCACCATGATTGCGCCATCCACCGAGCTGTTGAGGGCTGGGTCGATTGACATTGGTTCGGATGCGATACAGACAGATAGGTTGAGAGCGTCGCCTGTGCCAGTTGTGGTTCCTGTGCCCGTTGTGGTTCCTGTGGTGGTTCCACCAGTGGAGCCAGTGTCGCTCGAGCTAGAGCAGCTCGCTAGCATGGACAGTGCCATTGCTGAGGCGAGGGTAAGGGATAGCAGTTTTTTCATTTTTATGACCTCCGTTTTTGTTTGTAGGTTTAGATACCAGCTTGGTATCCTTCTTCTTGAAAGTATATCAAAAGAATTATGATATATTTCCATTACATTATACCACAAATGGGATGAGGTGGTCAATCATAAATATGCACAAAAATGCAAGAGAGGGGACTGGACATTCTGTTATATTCTTGAGTTTTAGGGTTTTAGAAGAATAAATATTCATAACTATGTATATTTTTGGTCAAAAAAACAAGTATTCTACCTTGGGGCAGAATACTTGTTTCTGGGATTATAATTAGTCTAATAAATGGCATGCCACTAGGTGTCCTGGGGCATATTCCTTTAATTCTGGGGCTGATTCCTTGCATCGGTCGATGGAACGAGGGCAACGGGTGTGGAATCGACATCCTGTTGGTGGGGAGATGGGGGATGGGATATCTCCCTGTAGGACGATTCGTTGACGGGTGCGAGAGAGTGCTGGATCGGGGACCGGGACGGCAGAGAGGAGGGTCTCGGTGTAGGGGTGGAGGGGGTTTTTGTTGAGCTCGTGAGCATCGGCGAGTTCCACCATATTGCCGAGGTACATCACGCCGATACGGTTAGAGATGTGGGTGACCACCGAGAGGTCGTGGGCGATGAAGAGGTAGGTGAGTCCCATATCCTGTTGCATATCTTCGAGCATGTTGACCACTTGGGATTGAATGGAGACATCGAGTGCCGAGATGGGCTCGTCGCAGACGATAAACTCGGGTTTGACTGCGAGCGCACGAGCGATACCGACCCGTTGTTGCTGTCCACCTGAGAATTCGTGTGGGTAACGGTTGGAGTGCTCGACGTTAAGTCCCACCATGCCGAGAAGCTCTTTGATGCGATCGGTACGGTCGCCCTTGGAGTCGCAGAGTTTGTGGATATCCAATGCCTCGCCGATGATCTCGCCCACCGTCATGCGTGGGTCGAGGGAGGCAGAGGGATCTTGGAAAATGATCTGCATTTTGCGACGGTAGGGCATCATGTTTGCCTTGGTGGGTTTGCCGACTTTTTTGTGGATGAAGTGCTCGATGGGGGTGCCGTCGGGGGTGGTTTCGGTAGTGCGATCAAAGGGGTAGTCGGCTTGGAAGAGGATATCGTCACGATAGGTCAATTTTCCTGATGTGGGTTCGTGGAGACGGAGGACGGTTCTGCCGAGGGTGGTTTTTCCACAGCCTGACTCGCCGACAAGTCCGAGGGTTTCCCTTCGTTGATGTAGAAGG
>JAWXUK010000022.1:0-18864 GCA_044432785.1 Eubacteriales bacterium
AGCAGATTGGATCTTAAAAAACTATCCTCTCGCTGGCGAGTATCAGCCCACCTCTCAAGAAAATACGATTTTATACCAAGCTGCACAAGAAGTCGCACAAAATTTTCTCAAGCCATATCCTAAGACCACAAAATCAGATCAAGTGATTTTATTTGTGGCGACAGTTCAGATGGCGAAAACTTGGCGAGAGACTTTGGATGAAACCCTTGAAAATCATTCTTTATGGGCGGATGTCTATACTTATTTCGGTATCAAAGTCGAAAATCACACTGATACACAGACTCAAAAGGTATACGCCTCCTTTCGCAAGACGATTAAGGAAACGCTAGAACGGTATCATAGATATTTTGCTCCAAGCGAGACCATGCGCTACTACACAACCTTGTTCCTTCATGCTTTTGCTCCAAAATCAAGTTTAGAAGTTCTTTTTGACCTCCTCTTCGACTTTTATACTAAAGGTCTCGATTTTCACTATTCCCCTAAAGATCTAGCCTTCAAGACCTTCGTTATAGGGATGCAATCTCGTTGGAATGCGGATAAATCTGCAGATATCCATATCAAATCTGGTGTTGTAAGTTCAGGACTTAAAGTGTTGTTCACTCAGTGTCCTGAGTTTATGGAGCAATTTTGCGATAAAATCGTCGGACAAATGGATGCACTTCTCAGAGACGATGATAGCAATTTCCACCCAGAAACAAACTATGTTGACACTCTGGTTCTTAACTGGTATCAAAGCCTTAGTAGTACAATCCGACAAGATTATGGTGGTCGTAAAAAAGGACAAAAGGTCGAGTACATCGCTACTTCTAAAGGAAAGATCTCGATCATTTACCTCTTAGAAAACAATCAAGTTTCTTTGATGATTCACCGCATTCGCCTAGAACAAGAAATTTCATCCAAACCTGTTGTAGTGGTATCCCAAGATGGACGAGAAATATCACGGTCGACACTTGTAATTCGTGGTTCTAAACTTGTTTATACCACAGACTCCTTGCTGATACCACTTGAGCAAACCAGTTATGACTTCTCTGCTCCGAGCAATCTCAAGGTGGAAATTCTTGTCGATGGAGAGGTATTTCACGAAACCGAAGATAAACTTCACCGCCCTTACCTTATTTTCAACGAAAAAGGGTTAGAATCTCAACCGAAAGAAGGAACAATTCTACTCTTCGCTCCAGAATCTTCGCAAATTCAAGGTAGTGAACACTTCTACCAGTTTCCTCATAAAGGACAACTCCTACGACTGGATTTGGATAAAAACACCCACTTCACCTTAGATAATAGAGAAATTTTTGTCGGGCAGGACTGCGCAGACACCTTTCGACATCACTGCTCTATCCCAGCCCTTCGAGGTATTTGTGGAGAAACTCAGGGACAGGAGATTTTGCTATTTGACCAACCATTTCAACTTACAATTCATATCCCAGAGAATGAAAATCCCTTGCAATATCAAATTTCTATTGACGGGGAACGAACTTCTGCCACGAAATTCCTCAATAAGGACAGCAAAACTTTAGAAATTACGATAACTGGTGAAAATTTCCAATCACACACCATAGCTTTGATCGATCTCGTATCACAACGACAAAAATATCAGTTTCATTATGCGGTGTTAGAGGGCTGTCACTGGGAGTATTCCCAAGAATGTTACTGTGATCAACTTCATCCAGTAGAAGGTGTTTTTTTCTTCGGAGAACAGAGTGTCCCTATCTCCTTTCCTCTTCATAGTAGCCAACACGAGATGACCTTTCATCTCAAAGCATTATCGTTCGGCTTGCATCTAGCACCCCCATTGATCTATTGTCGGTTAGGAGAAGAAAACGCTTTCTCTATGCCGAAGTTTCTATGGCACGAAGCCCACGATCTTGGCGCATTGCTTCATTTAACGACACCAAGCTCACTAAAATCCTCCATATTTTTAGGATCCCACCAAGTCCATTCAAATGACGGCAAAATCTACGAGTTAGGAAATTCCATCACTGCACGGACTTTGCCCGATAGTGAATTGGATTTAGTCCTAAAATGGTCGACTGGAACTGAGGTCCACTCCCAAATTCTTACAACGGTAGTGTTTCAGCCTAAGTTTTTGCAGTCGCCACTCGAATTCCAAGATGATTTGGTTTACTGGCGACTGGAAGGAAATTATATCGGAATGCCATCAACAGAGTATGTCCTCGATTTACAACTTATAAACGGAAAGAGATATCAGCAGACACTGCCCTCTAATGATTGCTTGGTAGCAATCCCTTGTCAGCTACCGATGGGACAATATCCATACACCATTTCGATAGAAAAAGAAGAATTGTTTTGTGATAGCACCCAAGAAATCATCTATCAGGGGGCTTTGCTCTCAGGCGATCCCAATCAATTGTTAGTGGAGGGAATGGAATTTTCTTTAACTAGAGGCACCTATTGGGATTTAGACCAAAAATGCTACAAAAACATTAATTTGCAATACAACGCAGGAATTTTGACCAACCTAGAGTATCAAGGGGAATCCTGTCCGAACGGTGAAACCTCGGAATATCCCTATTACAGAGCCACATTATCTTTTGAAACCCCTTATGGCAAGCGTCAAACCTTTAACCAAGGTCAATCCAATCACTTTGAAGAAATCAACCCCGTTCATCTCTGGATTCTGAACGATTACTTATTGATACTGCTTGCGTCAACCAAAGGTGGATTACTGGTGGACACCAACTACCGCACTATTTGCAATCGCACCCCACTGGATGAGAAGAAATGTGAAGTCCCTGATTATTTTGAGTACGAAAAGAGAAGGAGCGATTATTATGTTTGATCCCATTACAGGTTCGGAGCAACTAAAAGAAACCTTTATCAACTACATTACCACCCGTTTCAACATCGAAAACAAAGAATTCTCAAATAAATTCCGCAAAGAATTGTCAAAAGAAGCCATCGTGACAAAAGGTCCCTATCTCGACATAGGTGGTGCTTTTGAATCAGGGCAGACCTTGCAAACCCTCTCAGAAACGGGCGGTGCATCTCCACTATTTCAAGGATTAGAGCCTGTTTCCGAATCGGAACGTGAACTCAATCTACACCGCCCTCTCTATCTCCACCAAGAAAAGGCATTGAATAAGGCGAGAAAAGGTAAAAATTTAGTGGTCACCACAGGTACAGGTTCTGGTAAAACCGAGTGTTTCCTTCTGCCGATTTTGAACAGCATTTTAGAGGAACAAGAGCAAGGAACCCTCGATGCTGGAGTGCGAGCCATCATCATCTACCCCATGAATGCCTTAGCAAGCGATCAAATGAAGCGGATGCGGAAACTCCTCAAACATTCCAGTATCACCTTTGGGCTATATAATGGAAATACCAAGCACTCCAAAAAAGATGCGTTGCAATATTATAAATCCACCCATAAAAATGAGGAGGGCAAATCAGAAAAACCACTATCCAATGAACTTATTTCTCGTGAAGTCATGCAAGAAACCCCTCCTAATATCCTAATCACCAACTATTCTATGCTAGAATATATGCTCCTTCGCCCCAAGGATGATGGCGTGTTCACTGGTGCAAAACTCAAATTCATCGTGTTAGATGAGGCACACATCTACAAAGGAGCCACAGGGATCGAAACCTCGCTCCTCATGCGTCGTGTTCGTGCAAGGATTAGCAATGAGCTTCGTGTGCAATACATTTTAACCAGTGCGACTTTGGGTGGAAAGGATGCCGATTCAGATATCATTTCTTTTGCTACCACTCTCTGTGGTGCGAAATTTTCAGAAGAAGATATCATTCGTTCTGTGGAAAAGAAGGTTGAGATGGTGGAACATCTCGATTTCCCTTCTGAACTCTACTCAAAGCTACAAGAAAGCCCTGCCACCAGACAGAAAGTCTTATCCGAATATCAGGCTGATTTCTCCCCTTCGGCAACCATAGAAGAGAAACTTTACGATTTCTATCTTCACAATAGAATGTTTGGAGAATTGCGGAAACACGGAAAATCACCCCTTACAATCGACGATTTACAACGCAAACTTTCTGAAACTCACAAAATCACATCCGAGCAATTGGTGTCAATGATCTCTGTCTGCGCAGAAGCGGAGAAAAATGGAGCAAGCCTCATTAAACCACGCTATCACTATTTCGTGCGTGCTTTAGAGGGACTTTTTATCGGAATCGGGCAGACCAAAGAACTGTTTTTACAACAAAAGAGCAGTATTGAGGTAGACGGAGAAGAAAAAATCATCTTTGAAGCGGCTGTTTGTGAAGATTGTGGACGCTTGGCATTGGTTGGTGTGTGCGACGGTGGTTATTTGCGACAAGGCAAACGCTATGACAAGGAATTGCAATATTTTCTCATCAAAGAGCAAGCATCAGAGATTGTTCTAGATGATGAAGAAGATGGCGAAATCCCTGAAGCAGATGCAGATGCACCTCAAGAAAATGAGAATAGCTATGTCATCTGCTCCATTTGTGGAGCCATTGATACAAGTGCAGGAGCAGCGCTTCAGGATCTATGTGAACATGATCAAAAACACTACGTCCATCTTAGAAGATCGACAAATAAAGACACCAAAGATTCAGAAAGTTCGGTTCGCTGCCCTGCTTGTGGATTTGGTGATTTCATGCAAGCATATCTCGGCTCCGAAGCTGCCACAGGTGTGCTTGGCACGGCACTGTTTGAATTGCTCCCTAAGGAAGAATTTGCGACGGATATCCCATGTTACGAAGAAACACTTGAGGACAGCGCACAAGAGAATGAGTTTGATGATCTCTTTCCCGCAGTGTCGGCTCCTGTCACTCCAAAACGTGAAATTATGCCACAATTTCTTTGCTTTTCCGATAGTCGGAGCGAAGCGGCTTATTTCGCCCCCTATATGGATCGCACTTATCGTGAATTTCTACGTCGACGTGGAATGTGGCACGTTGCGGAGCGATTACGAGAAGAGGGACAGACAGCTGTCAGTATGGAGTTTTTTGTGGGTGAAGTGGCAAAATATTTCACAAAGCACAAAAGTTTCCTCGATTGGAATATACACAAATCCGAAGATTTGAATCAGCTGACCTCCATTAGCCGAGAACAAGCATGGGCAGCAGTTCTCAACGAGATGTTTAATGCAAGACGTGGAACCAGTCTGGTATCGCTAGGGCTTCTGTCCTTTGAATTTCTGAAAAATGAACAGTTGGCAGTCGGATTTGAAAAAAAGTATACCCTCCCAAACAACGAAGCAAGAGCATTATTAGAACTTCTTGTTCAAGATATTGTATATGCAGGGGCAATTGCACCAAGTAGCACTGATACCATTTCACCAGCAGAAATGGAATATATTTTCTTCACTCCACATCAAAAGAAGATGGTTCTACTCAAAGAGGGAGCGAAATTCAACCGAAATAACATCACAGGATGGCTACCTCGAAAACGAACCAATGGTAATTTCTATCAAAACACTCGACTGAGTCGACTTGCAAGAGATCTCTCTCTTGACGGTGAGGAAATCGTGAAAATGCTGCAAGCATATTGGAAGAATGTCCTAGCACCCAAAGAGGAGGAATTTGTTCTCTCGGCAAGCGAGTTTCAAGTTCGCTTGGATGCCCAATTTTATCGCTGTAACAAATGCGGGCGACTGACTCCTTATTCCGTGAAAAACCATTGCAGTTCCATAAAATGTACTGGTACACTCTCCCCTTGCAACCCCTTAGAGGAACACCAAAATAACCACTACGTTAAACTCTACCGCAGTGAAACCATGAAACCGCTCTATATCAAAGAACACACTGCCCAGCTATCAAAAACGCAACAAACCACCTATCAAGAAGCATTCCAACACAAACAAATTCACGCATTGAGTTGTTCCACCACCTTTGAGATGGGGGTTGATTTAGGTAGCCTTGAAACGGTCTATCTCCGTGACGTCCCACCCAGTCCAGCCAATTATGTTCAGAGAGCAGGTCGTGCAGGACGTGGGAAAAATTCAGCTGCTTTTGTGCTGACCTATGCAAAACTATCCTCCCATGACTTCAACTATTTCCAAAACCCCAAAGGGATGATATGTGGAGAAATTAAAGTGCCCATGTTTACCGTGGAAAATGACAAAATCATCAAACGTCACATCTTTGCAGTGGCACTCAGTCAATTTTTCAATGATCATGAAGAAATTTATGCCGAAAACAACCAGACTGTTTTACTCAACGAGGGTGGGTACGAGGTTTTGAAAGAATACCTCACCCCTGTACCGAACCACTTAACAGAACTACTCAAACAATCCATCCCATCTTCTGCTCATCAAAAAATGGGGATTTTAGATGGTAGTTGGATCGACCTTTTATGTGGAGACGGAGAGGTTAAAGGGGCGCTACAGTTAGCTGTTGACGATTTTCGAGAGACCGTAGCCACCATTGAAACAGAGCTTCAAAAGGCACGAAAGGCACAAGATGATGCAGAGGCTGCAAAATGGAGCAGAATTCTTGCAGGGTATCGAGCCAGCAAGGAAGATGGCAAAAACAAAAAATTGCTCATTGACTTTTTGGTGCGCAACAATGTCCTTCCAAAATATGGCTTCCCTGTTGATGTGGTGGAACTTTCACCTCCTGTTGGCATGGATCAAAAGTATAAGGATATACAATTGCAACGAGATCTCCAGATGGCAATTGCGGATTATGCACCAGGTTCCCAAGTGATTGCTGACGGAAAAATGTATACCAGTCGCTACCTGCGAAAATTACCAGGTAGAAGCAAGGAAACTGTCTGGGAGCAGGGCTATTATTGTCGTGAATGTCCGCAGTGTAAACAACCTAACTTCACGAAAGACCCTCTCACGATAGAAGGCAAGCCCTGTATTTCGTGCCAGACCGTCATCTCACGAAACAAGTGGAAGCGAACCATCGAACCACGCATGGGATTCTTTGCCGAACAAGCCACCAAAGATGTGCCAATGAAAAGACCTGATAGAGATTACAAAACCGATGACTATTACATCGGCGATCCTCAACGCAATTTTTTCAGTCATCTCGCTTTTATGGTTAATGGAATGGAACTTCACATGGAAACCACCACGAATGACAGTCTTGTGGTGGTGGGGCAGGCATCCTATTACGTTTGTTCTACCTGTGGATACACTTCAGAGGCGAAAATCAAAGAGGATCACAAAACCTCCCAAGGATATCCTTGTAGCAACAAGCAACCCAATAGTGGACCATATCAACTGTCCCACGACTTCAAAACTGATGTGGTGAAGTTAACATTTTTATCTGAAAAAGCGAACCGTGATAGTCTGATGTTCTCAGTCCTTTTTGCCGTGCTTGAGGGGATTTCTCGTGAGCTAGGGGTTGAGCGCACCGATCTCAAGGGGTGTTTGTTTAAGACCAAAACAACGGTAGGCATGATTTACTCTCTGATTTTATACGATGGTGTTCCAGGGGGTGCAGGTCACGTTCGTCGTCTTGCCACCGAAACTGGTGATGTCTTACAAAAAGTATTGGCTCATGCACAGCGTCTACTTCAAAACTGTGAGTGTGATACCTCGTGTTACCAATGCTTGCGGAACTACTATAACCAGAAGATACACGATACTTTAGACCGCAAAGGTGCGATTTTATTTTTAGCGCCGTGGCTAGGTGACTTTACTAAGCTAGAATTCGAAGAACCCCAAAAAATCAGCATATCAGAAATCATAGTAAGTCAAAAACAACTGGCTTCTACTGAGGGAACCAGTTGGGAAAAATTAAGCAAATCATACCAGTTTAGCACAAGCCTAGCTAGTTGGGATGATGCCCAGATTCCAATGGAATCCTATGTCCTGCCAACATTACACTTCGGCAATCAAGAACTAAGTCCACTATTCGTGTGGGAAGATGCAAAAATAGCTGTTTTTGAAGATTCAGAGGAGTTTTCATCCCTCGACTTTGCATCTCAAGGTTGGATTTGCTATGATTTCGCAGTAGACCCACAAGAATTGGCAACAAAATTGAGAGGAGACTAATATGGCAACCATGATACCAGGGGAACTCTATGCGGATCACTCAAACTTGAGTGGCGGTGAATTACAGTTATTCGAGTTGCTCAAAAATCTACCTGATGATTATTATGTATTCCACTCTACCCAATGGAATGAGAAAGAGCGAAAAAATACGACGAGCCGCCGACAATATGTTCAGTGGGGCGAGGCAGACTTCACCCTGTTTCATCCAGAGTTTGGATTGATCGTATTCGAGGTCAAAGATGGGTTAATTTCCTATCAGCACGAAAAAGGCTGGGTGCAAAAAAATAGAAATTCTGGCTACGAAAAGGTCATCGATCCATTGGCGCAAGCAGAGAAAAGCAAATATCAATTCCTTCACTTGATAGAGCACAAATTTCGAGGAAAATCACCCTACCCTCTTTGTTCTGCCGTCTGTTTTACTTCGGTGGACCGAAATTCCGTGGAAGGCAATCTGCCTTTGCATTATAAGGAAGAACTGATCATTTGGCTTAGCGATCTTGCCACTATCAGTAGCATTGAGCGAGCCATCAAAGGAATTTTCACCTTTTGTGGTGCTACAAAAATACCCGCTAACCCCGAACACACCGAAAAAGTCCTCCAAACCCTAGCACCTGAATTTGGCTCCTTCCTCAGTATGCGAAGCAGATCCATCGCCGCAAAAGCTCTCTTTCACAAAATGACACAAGAGCAATCTTACCTGTTAGATTATCTTGAGGAACAGCAAGAGGCGGCAATTCATGGGGTTGCTGGCACAGGAAAAACCGTACTCGCAGTGCAAAAAGCCGAGAGGCTCGCTCTAAACGGAGAAAAAGTTCTGTTCTTATGCTTCAATCGCTTTCTGAAAGATCATTTGGAACATCATAACACTCATGAAAACATTGATTTTTTCAATTTAGATGGACTTCTGGTTAAAAAAACAGGTCGACCACTTCCACAGGATTCAATGGAAAAAGATTCCGCAATCTCCGATATGCTACTCGATGACGGCTGGGAGTATCAACACATTATCATCGATGAGGGTCAGGACTTCAAAAATGACCACCTCGAATCGTTAAAACTTTTAGCTTTGGATAAAAACGGTTGCTTTTATGTGTTTTATGATAAAAACCAGTTTGTGCAGGGTATATCATTCCCAGAATGGTTGAACCAAATGGACTGTAGACTCATTTTGTCAAGAAACTGTCGCAATACAAAAGAAATTGCCATCACCTCTACTAGACCGATTGGCATAGCTGAATCGAAAATCAAAATGCGTAGGGAAAACCCTAGCGCTAACTACACTGAACAACCAAAACCATGCATTTTCTTTCTCGAAAACAAAGATGAGGCAAAGCAATTATTGGTTAAATTACTGAAAAAGTACACATCAGCTGGAATCCCAAAGGAAAATATCGTTATTTTGACCTGTAAGACAGAGAACACTTCCTGCCTGCAACCAAAAGATTTCAAACTAACCGATGCCTACCAATTATCCAGTACGAAGGAATCATCAAAAATCTTGTTCACTACAGTGCGCAAATTCAAAGGCTTAGAAGCTGAAGCCGTCATTTGCATTGACATCGACACGGAAACCTTCGTAAATCCGACCGAAAAAAACGCATTCTACGTTGGAACGTCACGAGCTACCACCGCATTGGATCTCGTCACGCTCTCCGATCCTAGCGATATTGCAACTGAACTCACTGGCGCTCCAGTTGCAAAAGGTCCACGCAGTTTCAAGCAAATTCGTGACTTTTTGTGCGTGAAAATTGGCAGTGATGCGGATTTGTAATTTACAATAGTATAGCGTGATCCCGACACCTGTGGGGTGTCAACTAATCTAGTCCATAATTACATTTTCACATGATCAACATGGGAGTTTACTCCCATATTGAAAACTTAAACCAGAGCAACTTTACAAACTGCTATGGAGAAAGGTAACGAAAATGATGGAATTTACGAACAATAGCTCATTCAACCCAAAACAAACCGTGTTTATTACTATGGTTGGGCAGACTATTGATCAAATCTCTCCCGAAGCAGGGGTAATGTACCACGTAGTTGCAGTTTGTCAAGCAAGAACGCTCCCTGATGCAATTATCTCAGGTGCAGGTTTGTTAGGCTCTAGTCTGCGACTAATTCTACGGCAACCTCGCAACTAAGGCGACTCCTGTTTCAAGCCCACCGTGTCTACCTAGATTCCGTTATAGACACGGTGGGCTAATATTATTTGAGAGTTAGAAACTGAATGCTTACTCACTTCGTTTGCCACTGTTTTTATCCACCAAGCAAAACAAAACTGAAAGTAGTTGAGGAAGAGAAACTCGCCTCTGCTTTGTCTATTGCAATGATTAGAGAGTTAATGCACAAAGAAAAAACACCTCAAGAATTTAAGTCGTGGCTTATCGCTGAAAAATTCAGGGAGGGAATTGTAGCGAGGTGTGGTGAGTTGTCCGACTATGTAAAAGGTTATGATTTAGCTGTTGATGAGCAATTTAACTGTCAAAAACTAAAAAAACTTCTACTACAGTTGCATAAACAAGAGTGATTTTGTGTGCTACATACCTATTACAGTGCATTTATTCTCAGAAAAGAGTAACCACTTCCGTGGCTACTCTTTTTTCACGTCTAACACTCCGCCAAATATTTCTCAAACTCCTCGGCTACCAATGTTCCCCCAAGATACTCCGCCTTTTTAGCTGAGGATTCATCGCTCCACTTCCAAAAATCAACCTGCTCCATCTTTCCTTTCATTGCTTTTCCGTGATACCTCTTATAAATTTTACGATATAAATCCAAAAGATAGTCCTGTTTGGTTTTATCTTCACTTTTTCGGGAAGCTCCAATCTTTTTGCAAGGATACTTCTCCCCTTCCATTACCCTATCGCAGTATTTCGTGTCTTTCCTCCCCCTCGGGATAAAGAAAAAACCACAACACTCGCACTTTTTGACGCAGTAATCTCCTAAAATAACTCGTGTTAACTCATATCGAATCAAATAATCTAATGTATACATATCGCTCATTTCACGAACAACAACTTTTTCTTCCTTCATGTACCTCATCATAGTTTCGCAGTCGTCCTGACGTTCGCAGGTTGGTGAATTGCATGAAAATGTAGTATGAAAGGGCAGTCCTGTATAGTATCTCCCTTTTTCTTCTCGCAAATAGTCTAAGAAAAACAATCTTTGGTCTGGTGAGATTTCTATTAAGTTCTCGTGATGTTCACCCCAAAATTCAAACTCCTCCATCAACCTGAATTGTTTCGCAAAAACATCAAAGACCACCATCTGAACCGCTATTTCAAGCCCCTCCCATATTTCAACCTCTGACGTGGCTTGATATTCCTTATCGCAATAAAAATCACAGTATTTTTGCACACCGCGCCCCATATCAACAGCTCTATCTGATACATCGGTCAGACAACTGCTCAATATAAAGTAAGCATCGGGTTTATTATGCACATAAGAACGGAGAAATCTCCCCAAAGCATAACAGTAAAAATAGAAATAAGGGGAATAACTCGCCATCTTTTCTATCTCTTTTGACCATTCTTCCTCCTCAATATTTATGGACTTCCCTTTGTAGAAAACACCACGGAACAGCTTGTTCGAAAAATGTCGAAAGATTTCATAGACTCGTTCCATAGGTAAATGGGAGAAATTCATCAAGTTTTTCGTGAAATTGTAGATCAGTCCGTCCTGTTCATAGAACTCATGCTTGTCCAACAAAACATAAGTGTTTTCTAATTCAATGTACGCTTTTCCTAACATTTGCTACCTCTTTCTCTGACAATAGATAAATCAAGATTTCTGTTTAGCTATAAGTCACCATTATTTTCCATTTTGCTCTTCCCTTTTGCAGAAAACTCTGCTATAGTGAAATGGCAACAAGGTTTCCAACGAAAGTGTGGTGAAAACCAACAGTATTTCAATTATACCAAAGGTTTCTCGAGATATTTGTTGAATTATGTCGAAAGAGTACATCGTTCAAAAATAGATTGAAACAGAGGGTGGATGGATTTGAGAAATGGAGTTGCAAATAATGATTAGGAGGTTTCAAAGATGAAATCAAGCGAAAAAACGCAAAAAGAAATGACCGCCCCAACTCCATCTATTGGCGTAGATGGGGAGCAGTCAAATCAAATGAACAACCTTAGTTTACCACAAACAAAGGAAGAACGCAAGGGGGAATTATCAGATTTCCCCCAACTCCCCCACGAAAAGCATTTCAAAATGCACCGAATGTCAGATATTGTGAGCGAAACCGTGGAATGGCTCTGGTATCCCTACATTCCCAAGGGGAAAATCACCATCATTCAAGGGGATCCCGGCGAGGGAAAAACCTATCTGATTTTGGGGATTGCCTCCCTACTCACTCGTGGCGAGCCATTATTCCGAGCAGAAAAACAAGAACCCATCAACGTCATCTACCAAACCGCCGAGGATGGGCTTGCAGACACCATCAAGCCACGATTGGAGTCATTAGGGGCGGATTGTCGCAAAATCTTGGTGGTTGATGAAAGTGAAACTCCCCTCTCCCTTTGTGACCAGCGAATCAAGGAATCCATCCTCAAAACCAAGGCGAAACTCTTGATTCTCGACCCCTTGCAGGCATATTTGGGGGCTGGCGTGGATATGCACAGGGCAAACGAAGTCCGACCTGTGTTCCAAAAGTTAGCCACTGTCGCCCAAGAAACTGGCTGCGCCATCGTGCTCATTGGTCACATGAACAAGGGTGGTGCAAAGGGTGCCTATCGTGGACTGGGTTCGGTGGATATTCTCGCCGCCGCTCGCTCTGTTTTGCTTGTGGCTCGCTCACCAGAGGAAGAAAACGTGCGAATTATCGCTCATATCAAGTCAAATCTCGCCCCAGATGGCAGTTCCCTCGCTTTTACTTATGAAAATGGGTTGCGATTTTTAGGCGAGAGTTTCCTATCAGTGGACGAGTTGTTAGGTTATGAAAAAACCAAACGCAACCCCAGAGAGAAGGCAAAGGAGTTTCTGCTCGATATTCTAAGCGAAAATCGTGTAGAAGCACTAAACATCATCAAGCGCAGTGAAAAACTGAATATCGGAGAGCGCACCTTGAAAACGGCTAAGAAAGAACTTGGTATTTTGTCCGAAAAAGTCGGAAATACATGGTTTTGGAGTTTGCCCTGACAATCAACAAACCAAGGGTGCAACCGTTCTATATAGGGTCACTTGCACCCTTGAATCTTGGAGGTGAGAGAAATGTTTCCGAGCAAAAGAATCAAACAACTTGAGGAAGAAAACGCTTCCTTACAAGCCGAGATGTTTCGACTCTCGAGAGAGTTGAGATTTGTAAAATCTGAAAATATAAACCTGCTTAAAAAGTTAGAAAATACACCCACGAAAAAGAACAACGAACGTGGTGCAGGGAGGGTGTCGAAAATCCAAAACGATACCTTAGTCACCATCTGCACCTTGCTAAACAACGGCAAGAAAGTGAGCGAAATAGTTGCGATTTTGAATTCGGAGCAAAATCGCAAATGCTCCAAAAGTACGGTCTACGAAATCAAAAATCAGCGACTCACCCAAGATTCTCATGGAACGTGGAAAATAGCTACAAAGCAGACAACCGACCAAGAAACGTCCGACAAATGACCCGTCCATCTCGCAAAGGAAGTGTCTGACAGTTGCTATTGTGTGGGGAGTGGTAGGCAAGCATCCTATTTGTCTGCCTTCTTCGAAGGCTAGAAAATAGTCCTGCTACGCAGTTTTAAGGAAAATTCCAGAAGTTAATTTCTGGAACGAGAAAGGAGAAAAATCATGGATAAATCCCAAAGAATTACATTTCGTTTAACGGATCACGAGAAGCGATCCATTGAATATCGTGCCAAGAGAGCCAAGATGTCGGTGGGAGAGTATTGCAGAGAAACTGTCTCAAAAAGTGAGATTTTCGTGGTAGAAGGTTTGGAGCAATTACTCCCAGAACTAAATAAAATCGGGAGCAACTGCAATCAAATGGCTTGGCAGATGAACAGTCATAGAGTGGAAAATCCAGACCTTGAAAGTATGCGAAAAAGTTTGAATCTGGTGCTCGAAAAGGTCTACGACATTTTATCTGGGGGTGAAAAAGATAGCCATTCTCAAGCCAATCACCAAGCAGACCAGCCACCATTCTAGCCTGTCGGGTGCGCTAAAATATATCGTTGATCCCAAGAAAACGATGGGTGGCAAGCTAGTTTGGGGCAAAGATTGTCCTCCCCAGAAAGCCTATGAAGCGATGATGGCAACAAAACACCTCTTCCACAAGACGGGTGGCAGACCGTATGCCCATTTTGTCCATAGTTTCCACGATGATGACCCTGTTACACCAGAAATGGCTTATCAAATCGGGCATAAGTTCTTGATGACTACCCCACAGTTTAAGGATTTCCAAGTGTTGATGGCGGTACATACCAACGAGGATCATCTGCACTTGCACTATGTGGTGAACTCGGTCAATCAGGTAAATGGCAAGAAATGGCAGTGTTCCAAGTCCGATTTAGCGAATATGAGAGGGATTTCTGATGAATTATGCCGTGAATATGGGCTATCGGTCATCGAAAACCCAAGAAATCGTTCCATGCACTATGGGGAGTTCACTGCCGAACAGTCGTGGAAGCAGCAACTCGCCTTGGATATTACGGATTGCCTGAAGTTCAGTCGAAACTTGCACGATTTCGCCTATGAATTGGAGCTAAGGGAGATTGGATTGAAGGTTTATCCCCCGAATTACGCAGGTCACACCTTTGTATTTGAAGTTCCGAAAGGGTATGGTGGAATTGACCAGCCGATGAAGTGTTCCCACACAAAATTGATGGGATATGGGGACTTTGACGCTGATAATCTGCTCAATATCATGGAATTCAATGACATGAGTGGCAGGATCCCACAATGGGACACAGGAATTGTCCAAAATTTTATGGATAGTTTCGATTGCGGTGGCTCATTGAGGGTTCATGAGGACAACGGTCCAGAGATTTTCTGGAATACCCTCTCGAAAGAGGAAATTGAGATGCAAATTGCTCGACTTCGGAATAGAAGCAAGGAAATCGGGCTCATAAACAAGGCAGAGCAACAGAAACAGCAGAGTAAACATCACTTAGAGTTGGTGTTCACTTGTACGGAAGAACTGTTAGAGGTCTATCGCAACTGGGTTGATGGACAGCTCTATCAGATGGAAGATGATTGGGATAGATAATCTCAAACATAAGAATATGGAGGATGCTATATGTTAAAAATTGAAGAAAAAGCCGAAATCACCGATTTCGACCTTGATGTTTTCGCAAAAAGTGTACTACCTTGTATCTTGGAGTTTTACAAGGACGAGGAAATACAAAACGAATTTGCTATGTGGAAGGAAGAGCAAGAACTGAAATAAGGTGAAAATATCCCATCTCTGTGAGGAGGTGGGATATTTTTTCAATAATCGTGGCAGATTCCTGTGGAAATGCCGTTTTCATGGAGAACCGATATGATTTGTTCTACTAGGTCTTGGTCATCTGGATAGGCAGGGGCAGATTGGAGGATTTTAGTGATTTCCTCCACAATTTTTAATGCTTTTTGTTCAATTACACACTCTGAAATATCGATTTCTTTGACATAGTTCAATATGATGCGTCCGATTTCCTTCTGTTGTATGGATTCTTGGGCAGTTTTGTAGTTTATTTCGTTCATGGCACTACTCCTCTTAATTTTGTAGAAACGTCTGTTAGCACTTATACAAGTGCAATTATACCATATAATAAAGATATAATCAAGAGGAAATTTGAACTTATATGGGTGCAATTTATGAATCAAGAATTTGAAAAGATTGTCGGCGGAAGGTTGCGTGACCTTCGTGTCGCTAAGGGCTTAACACAGGAGCAGGTGTCCGCACAAATGCAAGTGCGTGGCTGTGATGTGACACGAAGTGCCTTGGCAAAGATAGAGGTGGGGCAACGACATATTTATCTGGATGAATTGAAGGTGCTGAGGGAGATTTTGGGTACGAGTTTTGAGGTGCTTCTAACCTAAAAAGATTACCTGTTGAAGAGACAATACAGCAGAAGGAGTGTAAGGTATATGTTAAACGAAAAGATTAAAGAGGCTTTAAGAGTATTAAGCGATGACCAGTATCAGTTAGCGAAAGAGTTAATTGGTTATTGCAGTGAAGTAGACTTATATACTGAAAACGAGAGAGAAGTTTTTCGGACTTTATCGAATATTTTTAGTCTTTCTTATGCAGATGCTGTTGATTCGTTTGTGCCAGAGTTTGTATATGCAGATGGAAGACGTACATATGCTATTGAGGATTTAGATCAGACTACGATAGATTTAATTCTTGAAGTAGTTGACTTTTCGGAAAATTTAGCACTCCGAAGCAAGTTGGCACATATTCTGCTCAAAGCAACAAAAAACAATCAATATTGCAATCAAGCTGTGCCGGATTACCTTGCATTATATCGGGAAAATCGTGTCTCAGAAGATTGGGTAACACCATTCATATATCTAAAGTTAGCCTTTGCAGTTGCAAAGACGGTAAAGAAAGATCAGTTATATCAAAATGTTCTGCTAGAAATTGACAGTTGGATTAAGACCGAAGCTCAAGAAGGTACGGATAGTGATTTTATTTCTATTATTTTGATTGAGAGATTTATCGATTTTTTACCAAAAGAATCCTTTTATGATTACTTAAATCAAGTAGAAAAAATTTATAGTTTTACAGAAAAAATATACTTAGTTGAGCGTATTTTCCAGGTTAAATTAAAGTTACACCAAAAATTGAATTCTCCCCCTGAGATAATAAAAGAAGTAAAAATAGAATTTGCTAAATACTTAAAAGATATTTCATCCACCTTCACAGAAACGTCTTATGATGGGGTTTCGAAAAAAATCCATTATGCTGTGAATGCAGTGCAACTTTTTCGTGAAGGTGGTGATTCAGAAGCAGCACTTGCTTTGCATAAGGAAATCGAAGTTTTTCAAAAAATGCAGTCGTCTCTGATGAATGTTGCTACAATAGATCTAAAAATGGAGGATTTTCTTTCTCCTCTTAAAATTAAATTTAGTGGCTATACCTTGGAAGAATCCATACTTGTATTAGGTGAACATCCTTCTTTCTTTTATGAGGATGACTTATCGAAAAAAGTTTTAGAAGAACAAAGAAAATTCGCTTTTTGTAGTCTAGCAGAAACGATTCAACTAGATTCACAGGGTAGAACTGTTGAAACGATACCTCCCTTACCCTTAAGTGGAAATATTGACCCTAGCCTCCTCAAAAAACACTGCCGGTTTATGGCGACTAGGAATGCAGATATAAACGGGATTTATTTGAACGAAATCAGAAAAACCATCCTTGAAAATCACGATATTACATTAGAGAACCTCGATTTTATTGTAAAAGATAACGTCTTAATTCCAGAGGGGAGGAAAGAAATAATTAAAAGTGGTCTCTATTATGGACTAACTGATAACCTGTATGTATCTATGCATATTTTATTACCTCAGATTGAAAATATTTTTAGAAATCTCATGAATGAGTGTGGAGATGTTACTACAAAAGTAACAGGAGAAAATGTTGAAAAATGGAAACTCCTTTCTGCCATTTTGAATTCAGAAATTTTGAATGAAAGCCTTGAACCTGAAATTATATTCACGTTTCAAACATTAATGGAAGGCGATGGAGGAGCAAATTTAAGAAATTTGGTGGCTCACGGTATGCTTGAACAACAGCACAGAGATAGTTCAATATGTTTCTTTCTACTTGTCATTTTGATTAAATTTCTTTTTCTGTATTCACCGCAATGTACAGAAATTTGGGGAAATATACCAAAGATAGAAATGGAATAAATGGAGCACATTCTAAAAATACAACTCCCCACCACCTACGACACGATTCTAGGTGATGGAGAGGTCGAAAAATATAACTATCTCAAAAAGTAGAGAATATCATATAAAAATTCTGAAAAAGTATCCTTTATGGTGAATAAAGAGCTCTGTATTTGGGTGCTTGTGTCGTACCAGAAAAGTTCAGCACAAATGATGTCATCCAAGAAAGTCTTGGGAAAAGTCATTTGTGCTGAATATTTTTTACACAAAAACGGAAAAACTTCTCGAAAAAGTTAAAATAAAAATCTCGAAAAACAGGCTCTGAAATTAGGGGTTCCGATGATGTCATTCCTCCCATTTTAGAGGAAAAACGGATTTGAACTCTCACATCTCATCAAAAGAAGGCGGAAAAGTTGAATCATAAACAGAACGCAAAATCCTTGAAATCAGAACTTATTCCAGAGGGCGCTACTTAAAACAACGATATAGACCATGAAAAATCCACCATTTACTTCTTTTAGTAGATGGTGGTTTTTTCGTTTTCTATAACAATTCCAACAGGTTATGGGGAACACCCCACCGAGGGCGGTGGATCGAACGGTGGTGCAGTTCGATAAATTCAGAGAAATAGTAGATAAAAGTGAATTGCAGAAAAGCATGAAAAGAAGGCACAGTTCACCTAAAGTTTCCGAATAAATCGAGGGCACTATCAAAATCAACTAAATATAGAAACTAAAAGGACTCACTTTCTCGACTTTCGAGAGATTGAGTCCTTTTTTTGTTTCTACAGGAAAGTGAGGAAAAAGTTGCGAAAAGTGAAAACCTTGCCCCGAAACAAGGGGCAACCCTATGGTGGGAACCTGTCCTAGCGTAGACAACCACAACTCCGTTGGAGAGGATTTTCGTGAAAAGATGATGGTTTCAGGGAAAACAATAGAACCATCAAAATATCGAAAACCCATAGAAAGACTCCTCAAATATTGAGGGCGCTACCAAAAGAACCTAAAATAACAAATAAAAAGACTAACTATGAAAAGTCAACCCCTAAATGACAAAAAGTTAGAGAAAATTTTCAGAGCTAAATTTCTGATGTTCATAGCAAAAATGGCATGCCGACCAG
>JAWXUK010000023.1:0-18601 GCA_044432785.1 Eubacteriales bacterium
ATCAATTAAAAGTACATAATCGCAGAAGTAACAACTTGCCGATGAGACCGCTGGGCTGGCTGACTCCAAATGAGTATGCTGTACAAGATGTTTGACAAACTTACAGACTTTTTTCAAAAATATGAAGAAAGGTATTGACAAACTTAATTATATGAGGTATACTATTCAAGGTTAGCTCGTTACGGACAATTAGCTCAGCTGGTAGAGCATCCCCTTGACGTGGGGAAGGTCACAGGTTCAAGTCCTGTATTGTCCACCAGAAAATCCTGTCGTAAGACAGGATTTTTTCTTGACAAGTTCACTAAACTCGGTTATAATAATAGCAAGCGAGCCTTAGTCGGTTAGCCTTAAAATTTACCTAAATTTTTCGTACTAACCACTGTGTCAGCAGTGGTTAGTACACGCAAATGATGAAAATATCCGACAAAAGCCAGAAAATTCTCCACTGCTTCGCAGTGGTTTTTTTGCGTCTAATCATTCGTAGTGGTAATTTACTCTAAAGTCTTGTCACAACCTTGCATTTATGATATACTAAACCTAACAAATAGAAAGATTGGTGAACAAATATGGCTATTTTAGGGTTTCAATCCTTTATGCTACCTATTTTGAAGTTCTTTTCAGATGGGGTAGAGCACAGCTTGAAGGAAACAAATCAGTATATCGAGAACTACTTTTCCCTGACAGAAGAGGAAAAACAAGAACTTCTGCCCAGTGGAAGAATGAAGGTAGTGTATAACCGTACTTGTTGGGCGATTACCTACTTGAAATCTGCAAATCTTCTTGTGAGTGAGAAGAGAGGTCGTTATAGCATCACAGAGAGAGGAAAAGAGCTATTAAAATCCCCCCCAGACGAAATTACTATTCGTTTTTTGCTTGATACTTACCCAGATTTTGACCAAAATAAAAAGGGAAAGTCGGAAAAACCAGTCGTTCAAGAGAGCGAAGAACTTCAAAATCTCTCACCCGAGGAAATCATCGACGTCAACTTCGAGACCATTCAATCTACTCTATCTAGTGAACTGCTTGACCTTGTGCTTCAAAATTCACCAACTTACTTCGAGAAATTAGTAATTGACCTTCTTGTCAACATGGGATATGGTGGTAACCGTAAAGAAGCAGGTAAAGCAGTCGGTAAAAGTGGGGACGAAGGGATTGATGGTGTGATCAACGAAGATCGCCTAGGTCTTGATAATATTTATATTCAGGCGAAAAGATGGGGTGTGGACAACACTGTCGGCAGACCAGAAATTCAAAAATTCGTGGGTGCTTTGGCTGGTAAACAGGCAACCAAAGGAATATTTATCACCACATCTTCCTTCTCGAGCGAAGCTCGAGGATATGTGAAATCACTCCAACAAAAGGTCATTCTAATTGATGGACAAGAGCTCACTAAACTCATGATAGAACACGACGTTGGCGTCTCTACCTATCAGACCTACGTTATCAAAAAAATTGACACGGACTATTTTGAAGAAATATAATAAAAACCCCCCCACCATTTCTGGCAGGGGGGATTTTTTTACTCACTTGAGGTTATTCCCCAGAGGCAGACTCCAACATAGCTGCGTTGAGTTCCTGACGCTCTTCTAAAGCATCCTTCAAAATCATATCCTTCACCTTCATCAAACGAATGGTGTTTGCACGTTCATTTTCTTCAAGTTTCATCGAAATATACTTGATATTTGTCTGCATTTCAGGGATTTTGACGTATTCTAGGGCGTTGACACGACGACGTGTCTTTTCAATTTCTTCGGCGAGTAGCTGAGAGGTTTTCTCAATCTGTGCCAAATGAAGCATATCCTTAAAGACCTCTGCCATGGCGGACACCGCATCATCGAGCTCACCCGAGGTAGCGGCAAAACCGTAGGGATAGATCTCCCCAGGGTCGTCACTCTTTGTCTTAAATTCATACTTTGGCACATTGACCGACATGATATTTTGGAAGGTCATGGAGAGCTCCACCGATTGCTTGGGGTACATCAGCGCCTGCTCGAGCATTTCAGGGGACATCAGGGCGGCGGCGACGGTGAACGAACCGTGCGCCCGCATCAGTCCCTCCTGCACACGCAGACGGAGCGAGCGGTTTTCCCGAACCACTTCCATAAACTGTTTCATGAGCTCATCACGTTTGTCTTTGAGCAATTTATGGCCTCGTTGTGAGGTTTTGAGACGAGCCTTTAATCGGCTCAGCTCCATACGGGTTGGGTTTATGATTGCTCCTGCCATATATTATCCCCCCTTAATCTTTTTTAGGAAGATATTGCTCAATATGTTCCGGTTTGATACGTTTTAGCTCGCTTGTAGGAAGAATAGAGAGGAGTTCCCAGCCCAAATCGAGGGTTTCCTCGATAGAACGGTTATCGTCAGCCCCTTGCGAGACGTAACGAGCCTCGAACTCTTCTGCAAACTTAGCGTAGAGCAGATCGGTAGGAGATAGAGCAGCCTCACCGAGGATGGACATGAGCTCTTTGTTCTCTTTACCGGTTGCATAAGCAGCAAACAGTTGGTTCATAGTACCGGCATGGTCAGCACGGGTTTTGCCTTCACCAGTACCCTTATCTTTCAGACGGGAGAGGGATGGCATAACGTCAACAGGTGGGTTGACACCACGACGGAAGAGCTCACGAGAGAGGATGATTTGACCCTCAGTAATATAACCAGTAAGGTCAGGGATTGGGTGGGTTTTATCATCTTCAGGCATGGTGAGGATGGGGATCATGGTGATGGATCCCTCTTGGTTGATCTGACGACCAGCACGTTCGTACATGGTTGCAAGGTCGGTGTAGAGGTAACCAGGGTATCCACGACGTCCTGGGACCTCTTTCTTCGCAGCCGAAACCTCACGAAGTGCCTCTGCGTAGTTGGTAATATCGGTCATGATGACAAGGACATGCATATTCTCGACAAATGCGAGGTATTCTGCAGCGGTCAGTGCCATACGTGGGGTAGCGATACGCTCAACAGCAGGGTCGTTTGCAAGGTTTGTAAACAAGACAGTACGGTCGATAGCGCCGGTACGTTTGAACTCGCTCACGAAGAACTCAGACTCTTCAAAGGTGATACCGATTGCCGCAAAGACAACGGCGAAGTTCGAGCCTTTGCCGTCTCCCTTATCAAGCACCTTGGCTTGACGTGCGATTTGAGCAGCAAGGTTTGCGTGAGGCAGACCAGAACCAGAGAAGATAGGCAGTTTTTGTCCACGAACAAGGGTGTTCAGACCATCGATCGAGGAAATACCAGTTTGAATAAATTCGTTAGGGAAGTCACGTCCAGCAGGGTTCATGGCGAGACCGTTGATATCACGTTGCTCTTTTGCGAGGATGGCAGGGCCACCATCGATGGGAACACCCATGCCGTTAAAGACACGTCCGAGCATATCGCCAGAAACAGCGAGCTCGAGTGGGTGAGCCAAGAAACGCACCTTGGATTCTGCTAGGTTGATTCCAGCCGAAGGCTCGAAGAGTTGGACAACAGCGTTATCGCCATTGACTTCCAGCACTTTACCACGGCGAAGGGAACCATCAGGCAGTTCGATTTCTGCCATTTCGTCATAGGTAACCCCTTGGACGTTTTTGACCATCATCAGAGGACCGTTGATTTCTTTTATAGTTTTGTACTCACGAATCACAGAGCTTCCCCACCTTTCTTCGCAACCTCTTCGATTTCTTTTTCCATTTGTGCATTCAAATCAGCATACACTTGGGGATAAGAATCAGGAGGAGCAGATTTTGCACGACCAATTCCTTCACGAGCGCCGATGGTAAAGAGGTCGTTGATGTCCCCTCCACGATCTGCAGCAGCACGACAAAGACCATCGTACTTACGCACCATCTTCATCATTTGATCTTGACGGTTGTGCTCAGAGAAAGCATCAGTATCCATAAAGGAGTTTTGCTGGAGGAAGTCCTCACGCAGCATTTTAGCCACTTCGAGTGTGATTTGGTCTTTGGCATCGAGAGAATCTTTACCAACCAATTGCACGATCTCGTTCAGACTTGCTTCCTCTTGTAGTTTTGCCATCGCCCATTCACGGTTTTGCATGAAGGTAGTGCCGAGATTCTCGTCATACCAAGGGGTGAGGGAGTCGACATACAAAGAGTAAGAGTTTAGCCAGTTGATAGCAGGGAAGTGACGACGATACGCAAGGGAAGCATCCAGAGACCAGAACACTTTCACGATACGCATGGTTGCCTGAGAAACAGGCTCGGACAAGTCACCACCAGGAGGGGAGACAGCTCCGACAGCGGTCAAGCTACCACGGCGATCTTCACTACCGATACAGGAGACAGAACCAGCACGCTCGTAGAATTGAGAGAGACGGGAAGAGAGGTACGCAGGGTAACCTTCCTCACCGGGCATCTCTTCCAGACGACCAGACATTTCACGAAGAGCTTCTGCCCAACGGGAAGTGGAGTCGGCGATAACGGCGACGTCCAAGCCTTGATCACGGAAATATTCTGCAATGGTGATACCTGTGTAGATGGAAGCCTCACGAGCTGCCACGGGCATATCGGAGGTGTTAGCGATCAGAACGGTACGTTTCATCAAGGTCTCGCCGGTGCGAGGATCTTGAAGTTCAGGGAACTCACGCAACACGTCGGTCATCTCGTTTCCACGCTCACCACAGCCGATGTAGACCACGAGATCCACGTCAGACCATTTTGCAAGAGCATGTTGCATAACGGTTTTACCAGCACCGAAAGGTCCAGGAATAGCCGCAGTACCACCCTTAGCCACAGGGAAGAAGGTATCAACGATACGTTGTCCCGAGGAGAGAGGGGTGAGAGGATTGAATTTTTGTTTGATGGGACGACCCACACGCACAGGCCAAGCCTGCATCATTTTGAGCTCCACTTGTTTTCCATCGGCAGTTTCAAGCACACCGACCTTATCGGTCACGGTGAAGGAACCACTCTCGATGGAAACGATTTTACCAGAGAGTTTGGGGGGAACCATGATTTTGTGCAGAATGGAGTTTGTCTCTTGCACGGTACCGATGACGTCGCCACCGATGAGTTCAGCTCCCACGGTTGTGGTTGCTTTGAAGTCCCATTTTTTCTCACGATCGAGAGCAGGAACCTCAACACCACGGGGCAGGTTGTTGCCCCCAGTTTTTTTGACGATTTCTTCCAAAGGACGTTGAATTCCGTCATAAATATTCTCGATGAGTCCTGGACCAAGTTCCACAGACAATGGCAAACCAGTGGTTTCCACGTCAGCACCAGGTCCAAGACCCGAGGTTTCCTCATAAACTTGAATGGCAGCAGAGTCGCCGTCCATGGTGAGAATCTCACCCATAAGACGTTGCTCGCCCACGCGCACCACGTCAGCCATATTTGCATCGGCTAGACCGGTTGCCACCACCAGAGGGCCGGAGACCTTTAAGATCTTACCCATAGGCTTTATTTCCTCCTAAAGTGTTATATTTTTTAGATTTAGATATCAGCTCCGACGGCACGGATGACGTTTTCGGTCACCTTGTTCATGCCGATGCCCAAAGAGCCCTCTTTCCCAGGGATCAAGATGATCGCAGGGGTCAAAGAATCTTTGTAGCGAGCCATTTCAGGTTCTAGTTCAACGGCGAGTTGCTCGGTGAGATAGATCACTGCAAACTCGTCCTTTGCCATTTTGTGGATTGAGGCACGTGCCTCGTCCACAGTTGTAACGGGAACAACATCAAGCCCGAGTGCCTTAAACCCGAGGACGCTGTCTTTATCTCCCACAACACCAATTTTATAGGTCATAGTGATCCCTCCTAACCGCCAAAGTCACGCAGACGGGTGCGGATGATTTCAGCATCCAACCCAGCCGAGCGACCCGACATAATGGTGCGAATGGCTGTGATTTCGTTCTCTTTTGCCGCCAAATAGGCAATGACAGGCTCTTCCCCAAAGGGGATACGAGTGGCATTGGATAGATAGGCGACCAAAGCATTATCACACAAACGCTCGAAGGTGGTCATGGCAACACTGGAATCGCTAGCAGCAGCCACCCCAGCGGTTGCAGCCTCGGAAAGTCCTCCCACTTGGAAGAGGCTTGCGATATCCTCGGCACGCACGGTAGCGAGGCGATGCGCCGAGACAGTTCCACCATCTACGAGTGCGCCACGTAGGAAATCACTCTCCTTTTGAAGTCTGAGTCCACGCACCACAGCACGCAGATTGGAGACATCAATTTGAAGGGCGATATACCCCATAAAGTACGAGCTTCCAGTCCCTTTGGCAAGTTCCGACATTTCGGAAAAATACGCACGGTCGAGCAAGAAGTCGGCTTGTTGAGGGTCACCGGTCTCGGAGAGCAGTGTCTTAGCTTCCATGGCAGCTTTGGACAGCACAGGGGTAAAGTCACGATAATCCTCGGTACGAGCACAGTTTGCCATGTGTTCCTTGGAGTAACGTCCACCCTCGAGTAGCAATGGGACTGGATCGAGTCCTTGTGCCAATGCCTTGAGTGCCACTTTGATATTATGGTAGTCGTATTTGAGTGCGAACACAGCAACTAGCGCCCCTTCGGGGACTGCGCTTGCCATGTCTGCCATGGTGAGTGCACGACTTTTGGATAACATGGTTTCCAAATCGCCACTAGCGTCACCATAGCCACACTCGGAGAGCACCTTGGATGCCTCTTCATCGTCCTTTGCGTCGATTAAACGGTCAGCACGTTCCCGAGTGAGCATACGATTTTCCATGGCTCGAATACGAGTTGAAATGGACAAATAGTCCGTATCCTTTCGGTGGGACAAATAAATTCCCTCCCTTACATCAGATTAAAACCTACTCAGAAGAGTTGGTTAGTTGCCAAATAAAAGGTCTGCCACCTCGAGTTCGAGGTGATTGCGTTGCAAACGAACCAAAGTATCGAAGCCACAGTTGATCTCGACATCGCCGTCCATCATGATAAAGCCAGAAGGCATTTCACGGGTTTCGTCTGCGATGGTGAGGTTTGTCGCTGTGAAGAGTTCGGTTGCCTTTTGCACTAATTTCTCGAGTAGAGGACCTGCCTTGGAGTCTGCAAGACTATCGGGCAGTTCTGGTGCTTTGCCTTTTGCAATTGCTTCGTTGACCTTAGCAATCACTTGTGGTCCCACACTATCTTTGTCCTTTGCCGAGAAGATGAGAACCTCTTCCCCGGTGGTCATTGCAGCAAGTGCAAAGGAAGCGAGAAGTTCTGCGTAGTCGCCTTGCGAGCGAGTGCAAAGTTTTTCAAGAGCGAGGTCAAACGATTTAGTGAGCATCTCTTGTTTGAGGCCTAGCTCCAATTTGCGCTCTTCCATGTGGGCGCCCGAGATGAGACGAGATTTTCTCTCAGCAGCCTGAATTTTGCCACGGGCGAGAATTTCTTCGGTCTCTTTTTGAGCAGCCGCAGTTGCTTCAGCTTTGATGGTGTCCATCTCGGCTTGTGCATCGGCTAGAATTTTTGCGAGCTCAGCCTTGGAGTCGTCTCCAATCCGAGCGGTAATGTTTTCAATTCCGTTCATCGGCTTTCACCGCCTTTCCTAAACTAAACCTGATGATTAAGAGTTGCCAGCAATACCGATGAGCATCAGCATAGAAGCAAGCAACGACAAGATAGCATAGAATTCGACTGTGATACAAAGGACCATTCCTTTAGACCAGTGATCAGCTTTTTTAGCAAGCACGTTGATGGAACCAGCAGCCACACGACCTTGTGCGATAGCAGAGTAAAGTCCGCCCAATGCCATAGGCATACAAGCTGTAAAATATTGTAGACCAACTTGAAGAGACATATCAGCCCCTCCACCAGCAAGCACGCCCATTTGGTTCGCAGCGAAGAACCAAACAACCAATCCATACAGTCCTTGTGTACCAGGAAGCACTTGCAAAATCAAGATTTTACCAAACTTTTCAGGCTCTTCACAAAGAAGTCCTGTTCCTGCTTCACCAGCAAGACCTGTACCTTTAGCGGAACCGATTCCGCTTAAAACTGCAGCCAAACCTGCTCCCAAAAGTGCCAGTGCGAGTCCACCAAATGATTCTAAAAATCCCATTGCCATGATAATTTCCTCCTAAAATTTTGTTTTTATAACAAGGCTGTGATTGCACAGCTCATGTCGTTTTAGTAATCCACTCAAATGTGGGGAAATGTGAGAGTGCTTCTTAGGAAGCCACTTCTCCTTGGATATCGACGTGAACCGTGTCCATCTTCAAAGGTTTGAAGGCACGACCACCGTCCATGTAGAATTTGCCGAAGAACTCCAAGCATTGCAAACGCAAGGTATGGACGAAACAACCCAAGACGTTAAGCAAGAAGTTCAAAGTGTTACCTGCAATCGAGATTGCAAGGAACAGGAAGATGTTGCCGGTAATCACGCCGAGATCGTTGAAGACCTTTGCGATAACCGAACCTGCGAGCATCAGCGCCATCAAACGTGCATATGAGAGAATGTCGCCGAAATAACCAGTGATGTCGTATAGACTTGCCACGCCACTGACCGCTTTGCCCATCATTGTGGGTTTATCACGACCTTGTGTGAGGACAAGAGCAGCCACACCAGCATAGGCAACAATCCAGCCGTAGCCGAGAGCGCCCACTGCGATACCGACAAACAAAAGCCACCAAGAGCCTTCGTCCATCACGCCGTCCATCATCTTGCCGTCCTTCGCCTTTTTACAGAACGAAATGACCATACCAGTGAGGACGTGAACAGCACCCATAGCCATCGAACCGTAGAGCACCATAATGGTGTCGTCCAGTGGGGTAAAGAGTGGTGTCCAGAACCAGACAAAGGTACTTTCAGGATTGCTTAGCTTGAGCAGTGCTTCGATGAAGTTTCCGAAGAAACCACCGGTCACAGCTCCCCAAGCAAAGGTACTCATACCAAGCATACGGAAGAGTTCGCAGAAGTCACGCAAACCACCCTTTGGCTTTGTTTTACTCAGCACATATTGTGTTGCAAAGATCATCAGCATACCATAACCCATATCAGCCATCATCATGCCGTAGAAGAACACGAAGAAAGGTGCCATCAAGGGGTTGGGGTCAATTCCGTTGTATGCAGGAAGGGAATACATCTCGGTGACCACGGTCAGCGAGCGAGAGAGTTTCGAGTTTTGAAGCTTTACTGGGACAACAGGGATCTCTTCTTCTACGGGGTCGGTCATTTCCATTGCCACAGAGAAGGAAGAGAGCAGTGTCTCAAGTTCGGGGGCTTTGTCTGCTTCCACCCAACCTTCAAGGTAGAAGGTGTTTTCGGTGGTCAAGAGGTGGCTTTGTGCCTCTTCACGAGCAATTTCGAGAGAGGTACCGTCCATATACTCTTTAATGACCGAGCGAAGGTCGCCCATTTCGGCAAGCTTAGTTTCTTTGGCGGTGATTTCACCGACAAGTTCGCCCAAACGTGTCTCGATAGTGGCGATATTTTCGCTAGCTGTGCCTGTCCAATCACGAATATTCGCACGGGACCAACCAGCG
Organism: Eubacteriales bacterium; assembly: GCA_044432785.1. Lineage (GTDB taxonomy): Bacteria > Bacillota > Clostridia > Oscillospirales > Oscillospiraceae > JAWXUK01. The sequence goes on from JAWXUK010000023.1 coordinate 9,433, forward strand.
CTTTTGAGGACATCCATCACAGCATCTATAGCAGAATTGTGACAGGTGAGCACAACGTAGGTGGCATCCGATTGGGTCGCAAGGGTCAGATCAGCGAGGGGGGAGGCTGCGCTCACCAAACCTTGCACATCCACGAAGACCACTTCTTTGGGAAGGGTTCCGAAGGAGATGGTGAGGTTTTTGGTGGAGGGGGTATCCAGTGCGAGGTCGAGGGGGGCCCAAGGGGTGAGTGCCTCCACTTTGCCGTTTAGCACGGTTTGTTCGCCCACAAGAGTTGCGAGTTCTTGACGTGCATTGTTGACAGAAGTGATGGTCTCCCAGCCTTTGGCACGGACACTCTCGTCAAAGAGTTGTTCCTTTGTGATTTCGGGACGGGGAGAGAGGAAGCCTTCCTTGGGTTTGCTAAAGGATTTCAGAGCCTCTAGCGCTTGTTCTCCAGCCTGAAATTGATTACGCACGACAGAAAGCCTTGCAGAATCGGGAGATTTCAGGGTTTTGAGGTCAGCTGTGTCAAGCCGTGGTTGTTGAATTTCAGCACAACCAAATTCCTGCAATAGAAGTAAAAGCTCGGCACGGTTTTCCTGCATACCCATCAGGCGGAGAGCCTTCATTTTTACGATTGCCATTGGCTGTTCACAACCCTTTCTGTGATAAGCTGGGCAGCTTGGTCCAATTTACTTTGGGCTTGCTGCCGGAGTGTGTCGCAGGTTTGTTCGGCTCGTGCGAGGATGGATTTGATCTCGCCCTCTGCCTCTTGTTCGCTTTGTGTAATCATTGTTTTGACTTTAGCCAAAGCATCTGCTCTACTTTGCTCACGCAGTTGCTCAGCTTCTTTCTGCGCGGTTGCAATTTGTACCCGACAATCTTGCAACGCAACTTCTTTTGCTGCAAGAGCGTCTTGCTCTGCTTGGGCAATTTTTTTAATGTCGTCTAGTGCCATACTGTTCACCGCCTTTCTTTGGATAGCAATCCAATCTAATTTGAAATTTGCCTAACATATATTATACTCCTTGTTTCTTCGAAATGCAAGATTTTTTTTCCCTTTTTTTCAAAGAGAAGGATGAGGGGAAAAACAGGAAATTATCACCAGAAATGAAGAGATAGATGGCTATATATTTGTCACAGTTGTTAAAAAATGATCCCTTGGCATCCATTGCTCATAGGTGAAAGCCAAGATGATGATGGTGATAAGAAGTAGAAAGAAAAGCACTAAAGCAACGGCTCGTAGCTTATCTCCCACACTTTTTCGACCACAATAGGGTGGGGCAGGTCGATTCTTGAAATAATTATTCTTCTTAAACATAAAAACCTCCATTTGGTGATAAAATTTGTCCTGTCATAAAACTCGATTGCTCCGAAACTAAAAAAGCCACCACACTTGCCACTTCGTGTGGCGTGCCAATCCGACCGAGTGGGGTCTCCTCGGCAAGTTCGGATAAGGTCTCGGCTGAGAGGGAACCGTTCATCTCGGTATCGATCACTCCGGCAGCAACGCAGTTCACCCGAATGTGAGAGGGACCCACCTCTTTCGCAAGCCCTTTGGTCAGACCGATCACCCCGGCTTTCGCAGCAGAATAGGCAACCTCGCAGGAAGCTCCGGTCTGCCCCCAGACCGAGGAGACCGTCACGATTGATCCCTGTTGTCGTGCTACCATCGAGGGGAGCACCCCACGAATGGCGTAGAAAGCAGAGTGCAGATTGTCTCCCAAAATCGAGTGCCAATCCTCGTCACTTAAATGGGTAAGCAGGCCAAAATGAGCCGATCCAGCGCAGCACACCAAGGAGTGGATCTCTCCCAAAAGTCGTATGGACTCTCGTGCTAGGGTTTGCCCCCCAGCAAAGGTGGAAAGATCGGCTTGTATGGGATGACAGACCCCACCCAAAGCAGAAATTTCCGAGCTAATTCGCTCGGCAGATTCCTTGTTTTTGTGGTAGCCAAGGGCGATATGATACCCCTCTCGTGACAGAGCAAGGGCGCAAGCAGAACCAATTCCACCAGAACCACCAGTTATAATGACTGTTTTTGACATGAAAATCCCCTCCTTTGGGTAAGATAGAAAAAACACTTGCATTTTTTGTGGGACTTCTGTATACTATAGCAAGACCTCATCCCACGGATCTCGAGCACCCCCAATCAAAGGAGGCAACCATGAGCCCATTACTATTTATCTATAATCCCACGGCAGGCAAGGGAGACATTGCCCGTCACTTGGGTCAAATCATTGAAATATTATCTCGTTACGGATGGCTAGTTACGGCATATCCCACCGAGCGCAAGGGGGACGGCGCCGACGTGGTCCGTCGTATCGGCATTCAATATGAACGAATCATTTGCGCAGGAGGGGACGGCACCCTAAGCGAAATCGCCTCACAACTAATGGAACTAGATCACCCACCACCATTGGGATATATCCCCTTTGGATCCACCAACGATAGCGCCAATACCTTTCAACTCCCCAAAGATTTGAGCAAAGCAGTACAGGTGGCAGCAGGGGGTCGTGTCGAGTTCCAAGATATGGGTCTTTTCAATGAAAGTCCCTTTTTATATGTAGCAGCCTTTGGCGCATTCGCTTCGGTTTCTTATGGGGTGCCACAGGAACTTAAAAATATGCTGGGCAGCATCGCCTACGTTATGCAAGGGGTTGCATCCCTTCCCACCATCACCCCACATAAAATGAAGGTCGAGATAGATGGCCACGTCATCGAGGATGAATTTCTCTACGGCATGGTGTGTAACACCTACACCGTGGGAGGACTCAAAGCCCTCTCCCCCGACCTTGTGGCATTGGATGATGGACTTTTCGAGGTGGTTTTGGTGCGCAAGGAGGACGGGATCAATGCGGTATTCCGTGCCCTACAGTCCCTCGTGCTACAGACCCCCTTTGAAAATGGAAGCATCCTCTCCTTCCGAGCAAAGGAACTCACCTTCACGAGTGAGAACAACGTCCCATGGACACTGGACGGAGAATTCGGTGGGGAAGAAAAGGTCAACCACATTCAAAATATCCACTGCGCAATTAAAGTGGTGCAGGGGAGTCCCATCAAAGTGGTCAAGTCATAAGCAAGATAGCCAAGATTGCCGATACCCTCCCCGATTGGGGAGGGTATTTTTCTATTTATACATTAAATCGGAAGAGGATAATATCCCCATCTTGCACTACATATTCTTTTCCTTCGGAGCGAACAAGCCCCTTTTCTTTGGCAGCGAGCATGGTGCCACATTCCATCAAATCTTGGAAGGAGACAATCTCGCCACGGATAAACCCTCTCTCGAAGTCGGTGTGAATCTTTCCGGCCGCTTGGGGTGCCTTTGTCCCTTTGGTGATGGTCCACGCACGACATTCATCCTCTCCTGAAGTGAGGTAGGAGATCAATCCAAGGAGGGTATAACTTGCAGTGACAAGGCGATCAAGTCCGGATTGGGAGACACCCAAATCCTCTAAAAACATTGCCTTTTCCTCGGCATCCAGTTGAGCAATTTCAGCCTCTAATTGAGCGCAAACAGGGACAAGTTGCGCCCCTTGCGCCGTGGCACGTCCCTCAACTTGTTGATAGTAGGAGACAGCAGAAGGGTCGGCAAAGCCACCTTCATCCAGATTGGCTGCATAGATGATGGGCTTGAGGGAGAGCAGTTCTGCACTATGGATGATTTCGAGTTCTTCTTCTGTTCCGTCATAGGTGCGAGCAGAGTTACCATCGTTGAGCCATTTGAGCAGGTCGCTAAATACCTCGGCATCTCGGGCAAATTTCTTATCTGCTTTGGATGCTTTGGTGGATTTATCAATCCGACGTTCCACCATCTCGACATCAGCCATCACAAGCTCGAGATCAATGGTATCGATGTCACGCAGAGGGTCGGTAGAGCCGTCTACATGGATGACATTCTCGTCATCAAAACAGCGCACAACGTGGACAATGGCATCGGTCATCCGAATATTAGAGAGGAATTTGTTCCCAAGCCCCTCCCCTTTGCTCGCACCCTTGACAAGACCGGCAATATCCACGAACTCGATGACAGCAGGGGTGAGCTTCTTGGGGTGATACATCTCGTTGAGGGCATCCAGACGAGGATCAGGGACAGCCACCATGCCGACGTTTGGGTCAATGGTGCAAAAGGGGTAGTTTGCGCTTTCAGCGCCAGCATCGGTGATTGCATTAAAAAGGGTGCTTTTTCCGACGTTGGGAAGCCCCACAATACCTAATTTCATAGTAAAATCTCCTAAAAATGATGGTGGGACGGTACGCCCTCCAAATTTTGATACAATACATTATACCTTATCTTTGTTCCTTTTGCAAGTCTTGTTCCAAACCAAGCAATCCATTTTGGTCGCACGAGGTAATTTGAATGAGTCTTCGCTCGTTTTGTAGTCCTTCAAATTGTGCTTGATCCATCGGTTTTTCGTATAGGACCACCTCTCCAGAGAGGGAATGCCCCTGTGGATGTCCGTGATGTAGCACTTCAAAGAGCACCTCTTGCACCGTCCCTACCAAAGATTGATGACGGTTAAACTGCATCTCTCTCGCTATGGTTGTGGCACGTTTGGCTCGCTCCTCCTTGACCTCTTTGGAAATTTGTCCCTCCATATTCGAGGCAGCCGTCCCCTCACGACTCGAGTAAGGGAACACGTGCATGGACGCAAATTGACAGTTTTGCAGAAACTCTAAGGTCTCGCAAAATTCCTCTTCGCTCTCTTGGGGAAAACCCACAATGAGGTCGGTGGTGATCCCACACGAGGGGAAATATTGTCGCAATAGCGATACCGATTGGAGATATCGCTCGGTGGTATACTTTCGGTTCATGCGCTTGAGCACGCTATCGCTTCCAGACTGCAGTGAGAGGTGAAATTGAGGGCAGAGGGAGTGCAACCCGACGGCACCTTTGCAAAACTCTTCGGTAATGGTGCGAGGTTCTAGCGAACCTAACCGTAGTTTGCAGCCATCGGCTACCGAGTCAAGTCCCTGTAGGAGCGTGAGGAGAGGGGGGGCTCCCTCTAAATCCACCCCCCAGGACGAGAGCTCGATCCCAGTGAGGATGACCTCTTGATAACCATGTTTCACAAGGGATTGCAACTCACGAGCCCCGTCCTCCACCGAGATGGAACGCAGTTTGCCACGAGTATAGGGGATAATGCAGTAGGTGCAAAAATTTTGGCACCCGTCCTGTACCTTTAAAAGCCCTCTCGTTCTGCCACTGACACCTCCACTCGGAAGTACCTCGAACTCGGTGCGCTCAAAGGGGTTGTCCATCCCAGAGGGAACCGATTCCCCCTTCAGTTTGCCTTCAATCTCGGCGAGAAAGGGGGCACGTTCCCCGGTTCCCCACAAAATATCAATGGGAAGATCATCCAGTGCGCCCACCTCTTTTTGAGAATAGCAACCACACACAGCCACAATACTATTCGGGGAGGTCTTTTTGGCTTTTCGAATCATTTGCCGTGATTTTTTATCACTTAGCGCAGTGACGGTGCAGGTATTGATGATATATAGATCGGCAGATTCCGAAAAATCGACCTCCGAGAACCCTTTTTGCGTCAATAGTTGCGCCATAGCTTGACTTTCATATTGATTGACTTTGCAGCCAAGGGTATAGATGGAAAAATTCATGTGCCACGCTCCTTTAATGTACCTATATTATAGTCTAAAAAAAAGTGACGGTCAAGTGGGAAAGAACCAAAGGGAGATTTTTAAGAAAAAAGTCGAATTATTTCGATTTTAGGCATTGACGAAAGTGGAAAAACACGTTAAAATGAAACTGTATGCAAATAAGCAAACCACACCATTGTGGTCAGAGAGCATCCCCCAATGGGACGCATGTTTTGGAGGAACCCAATTATGAACAGAAACACATCAGGCCGTCGAGGAGGGCGCAGACCCTCGGAAGAGAGCGACACAGCCACATTTACATTCACCCCAGAGAAGAAAAAACCAAGCGAGGATACAGGGGAATGGGCAACAGGCAAGCGCCAAGAACGCTCGCTCTACGAGGAAATTGGAGAGGACGATTTTCACATCTCACCCAATCGAAATGATCTCATCACCTGTCAATATTGTGGGGAGGAGTACTCCACCACCTATCGCCGCTGTCCTTGTTGTGACGAGCGCACTGCAGGACAAAACCTCTCTTCCCGTCGACGTAAAAATGACTTTATGGACCCTAGGCATCTTGTCGGTGTGGTCATTACCTTTGTGATCATTATCTCGGCAGGGGTCATCGTCTTTCAGCAAATGAAACCTCTGCTCGGAGTGCAAAACCCTCCTACCTCGGATACCACGGGGGATACCACCCCAGAGATTACCCCTCCAGTGGTTACCACACCTGACGATACCGTGCTCCCAGACCAAACCACCACCCCCGACACGGTAACCCCGGATGTAACCACTCCAGATACCACCACCCCAGATGTCACACCACCAGCGAGTACCACTCTCTCGCTCAACTACTCCGATATCACGTTGCAATCGGCAGAATCCCTCACCTTCACCCTATCAGGGGCAGGGAGTCAAACCGTCACATGGAAGAGCAGTCACCCAGAAATTGCCACGGTAGATGCAAATGGTAAGGTGGAAAATATCAATAGCGACACCGAGACCAAAACCATCGAAATCACGGCAACCGTAGGATCGGAATCTGTGAGCTGTGTCATCCGATGCAAACCATCGGTCACTGAGCCCACCACACCAGAGACAACCACCCCAGAAACAACCACGCCAGAAACAACCACCCCCGACACCTCAAGCCCAGAAGGTGGCACCAATATCACAGCCGGTAGTGCCAAGATCACCGGGGCAACCGGAGGACTTCGTGTGCGTGGCGGGGCAGGGACCTCCTACGAGGTACTAGCCACCCTTTACAATGGGGACGAGATCGTGGTCATCGCCGATGGTGGTGGTGGATGGTACCAAATTTCCTACTCTGGTTCGGGTGGTAGCCGTGCCATCGGCTATATTTTAGGGGAATATATCGTGATGTCATCCTAAAATACCCCTAGCTTTTGTGTAGAATGTCTAAATTTGAAATTTTTCTTACTTTTCGTGCAAAACACCTTGAAAAATAAAATTCAATGGGATATAATATGTTTGTACCAAAAAATTAAATTTAGGAAAGGGCGAAATCTTTATGAAACAAATCATCGAAATTGTAGACGTCATCGGACGTGAAATCCTCGATTCCCGTGGCAACCCAACTGTGGAGGTGGAAGTCTTCCTCGAAGATGGCACCATGGGTCGTGCTGCTGTTCCTTCTGGCGCATCCACCGGAATCTTCGAAGCTTGCGAGCTTCGTGATGGCGACAAAGCTCGTTATGCTGGAAAAGGTGTCCTCAAAGCTGTGGAAGCAGTTAACAACGAAATTGCAGAAGCTCTTGTTGGACTCAACGTCCTCGATCAAGTGGCTATCGACAAACTCCTCATCGACCTAGATGGCACCCCTAACAAAGAAAAATTGGGCGCAAACGCAATCCTTGGTGCATCCATTGCATGTGCTAAGGCTGCTTCCATCTCCCTCGGTATGCCTCTTTACAGCTACATCGGTGGCTCTAATGCAAAAACCCTTCCTGTTCCAATGATGAACATCCTAAACGGTGGCGCACACGCAACCAACAACGTGGACATCCAAGAGTTCATGATTATGCCTGTCTCTGCACCTAACTTCCGTGAAGGACTTCGTCGTTGTACCGAGGTCTTCCACATTCTCAAAACCGTCCTCAAAGAGAACGGCACCCCTGCTGCTGGTGTGGGTGACGAGGGTGGATATGCTCCTAACCTCAAAAAAGACGAAGATGCACTCAAAGTCATCGTTGCTGCTATCGAGCGTGCTGGCTACAAGCCTGGCGAAGATTTCTGCATTGCAATCGACGCTGCTGTCTCCGAGTGGTACAACACCGAGACCGGCGCTTACGATCTTCCTAAAGCTAAGAAAACCATGTCCCGTCAACAACTGGTTAATATGTGGAAAAACTTTGCCTCTAAATACCCCATCATCTCTCTTGAAGATGGTATGGCAGAGGACGATTGGGAAGGTTGGGCAATGCTCACCAAAGCAATCGGTGATAAAGTGCAACTCGTGGGCGATGACCTATTCGTGACAAACGTCACACGTCTCTCCCGTGGTATCAAAGAGGGCACTGCGAACTCTATCCTCATCAAAGTCAACCAAATCGGTACTTTGACCGAGACCCTTGACGCTATCCAAATGGCAAATCGTGCAGGTTACACTGCAATTGTCTCTCACCGTTCTGGCGAGACCGAAGATGTCACCATTGCTGATATCGCTGTGGCTGTCAACGCAGGTCAAATCAAAACCGGTGCACCTAGCCGTACCGACCGTGTGGCTAAGTACAACCAACTTCTTCGCATCGAAGAGGAACTTGGTGAAGTGGCTCAATTCCACGGCATGAAGACCTTCTTCAACCTCAAAAAAGGCGAACTATAAGAATCTAAACCAAAATCGCTCCACTTCTGTGGAGCGATTTTTTATTTCTAAAATCGTCAAAAAATGTGCCAAAAACCCCTCTCAAAAAAGATTGTAAAAAACGTGCATAAACAGGGGTTTTCAGAGTATCTCATGGAAACAGTGCCAAAAAAGAACCTCCTTTTTTGTCTAAAAGTTTTCCCTATGTGACCATAAACATTAGTTCTATCGAAAAGAAGTTCGAGAATCTTTTTTGTCTATTTTGATAGAATAAGGGATAAAAAAGTGGAATTTCTTCCAGATTTTACCGATTATGTCGCAGAAAGTCGAGAAGTTTTCTTCCAAAATTTGGTAAAAACTATTGCATTTGTCCTAAAACTATGATATTTTATATTTAAGCAAAAAACCCCCCTTCAAATCCCCAGATAATAGATTTATCGACGGATAGAATTCCCCACAAAGTGTGGACATTACCAAACAATGGAAAAAACGGAGGAACACAACATGGAAAAAATGAAGAAAATCATCATCGCAGACACCAGTGAAGAGCATCGCAAAGCACTTGCTACTTACATCCAAAGCGAAGACGACATGGTGGTGGTAGGGGAAACCACCGAAGGAGCAGAGCTCCTAAAACTCGTCGAAGATCACAATCCAGATGCCATTATCATGGACTTAGTGCTCACGGGACTAGACGGACTGGAAGTTCTCACTGAGCTAAAGGGATACTCTAATCCACCACAAATTTTGATCTATTCC
>JAWXUK010000024.1:0-18179 GCA_044432785.1 Eubacteriales bacterium
TTGTTCATCATCTCGTGATAATCTGCTGTATAAAGCCGTGATTCTCTGTGTTTTGTGTTGATTCTGATTCAAGTTTGTCACCTCCCTCCTTGTGTGTCCTTAGTTAAGTATACCCTTTATGGTGTGTCATACTCAACCCTTTTGTTTTCCAACTAATAGGCTTTGCACTACGAGCAACTAAGTGTAAATTATTTGTTGATGTACCCGGTATTTGCGCAGCAAGTTTAGGAGTCGGAATGTACGGAGTATTAGCGCTCATGTTAATTTAGTTCTAAGGGGTACCATTCCCCCTATGTGAAAGTCAGTGACACTATGAAAAATCAGATGAAGATTTGACCGAATATTTGATAGAAAGCGTATGTTTGTCAGGGAAGTAGAGGTACGATTTATGGTCTTTCTTCTAGGGATCCGTCCCAATAAATCGCAAAAATAAAACACCACTTATCAGAAGATAAGTGGTGTTTTGCACGAGAAGGGAATACCTCGCATTGCGAGAATGATTCTTTTGGAATTTTTTGGCACGGATTTTCTCGATTTCTGTATCAGTTTCACGAAAACTACCTAGTCCTGTTTCATTGGAATTAGCTTAATTTTGCAGATTTTTTTAATATTTTTCTCTAATTTAGCTACGGAGAAGGGACTTCCGTGTGCTGGGTAAATCATTTTCACCTCTGTTTCTAAGGATTTTTTCCATGAACGTTCATATTCTTCTTTATTTTCAATCCAAATAATCATGTTATTTTTACTAGGAATACCGCTCATTGCCATATCACCACAAAACAAATTCCCCTCTTTTGTCATCAGAGAAATAGAATCAGAAGTATGCCCTGGCGTTTCAAGTATGGTACCCTCTATTTTATCTTCCATTTCTGCCTGATTTTCTGGTGTGAGGAACCATAAATTACCTTCAAACTCTGTTTTGATGGGTGGAAAGGTGTGAGACCCCTTGCCAAATATTCGCAAAATTTGGCAAAACAAATAACTTTGCAATCCTGAACAGCCACCTTTATTAGGATTTTGCCCTTTTTTCAAGGTGTCCAAACCTTTTGAACTCATAATCACACGAATCTCTCGGTTTTCTTGTAGGATATCATTCAAAAAACCAGCATGGTCATCATGTGCGTGGGTTAAAAAAATATATTTTATATCTTTCACACAGATATTTTTCTTTTTTAGTCTCTTTTCACGGCTTTGAAATGTATTTTCATAGCCTGTGTCAATCATCACATAACCATCCTGTATGGGGTAAACAAAGGTGTTTACGATTCTATCTCCAACATTTATCATCATAAATCCAACTTTCAAATTAATTTATATTATACCATAAATGGCAATAGTAGTCAATAAACCTTGAGAATGCAATCCTGAAAAATAATACATCTTGAACACTAGTTCAAAAAAGAGTGGAAGAAACTCCAAAAATCGGTTATAGGTAAGCTACCACACAAAACTGGAATGTCAATCCTTTTCTTCACAATAATTCTTCGAACAACTACCTCTAAAATCGCAAGGAGTCACATACCCTAAATTCCCGTGCAATCTCTTCGTATTATACCAATTCACGGAGTAAAACAGCTCTCGCTCCTTTTGGCTCTGAAAAATTCGGTCTAAGGCAAATATAAATTACTAGATAGCCAAATAATAGCACATCTTGGAGTTATCAATAAAAAACTCTTGACAAAAATGAAGTTATATGGTATCATTGGAGAAATTTCAATGAAAGGAAGTCTTTATGTTAATTGTAGGCTAAGTTTGTATCTCGAAGCAGATACTGTTAAAAACTGTAAACGCAGATTGACGTCTGGGTTTATTTGTGCGCCTATGAAACGATACTGACTTCCTTAACTCGCCCATTTCTCATAAAATGGTGTGTTTGTAGGGTTTTACCCCAGAAAGTCTGTATCTTTGTCTAGGTACGGACTTATTTTATTTGGAGGAACTCGCATAATGAATAAATATCACAAAATTCTTGGTTTTGATACCATCACCGAAACTCTTGCTGAATACTGTAAAACTGATACAGCCCAAGAAAAAGCGAGAAACTTAGCACCGTTTCTGCGAGAAATACAGGTTTTGCAATCACTTAGCGAAACAAACTCTGCACGAAAAATGATCGATATGTTAGGCATACCCTCAATTCCAGCAGTGGATGACATGAAACAATACTTGGACTTGGTGGAAAAAGAAGGGATATTATATCCCCACCAATTGGAAAAAGTGATGACTTTCATTGCTTCTAGCCGTAGACTGAAGAACTATCTAGAAAAGGGACAGTCCACAGGGGAATCTATGTCATTTATCGGGGATTCGATCTCGACTTTTGACGAAATTTACGAAGAAATCAACCGTTGCCTTCTTGGTCAAAATATAGACAGCAATGCCAGCACCGAACTAAAGAACATTCGCAGAAAAATAGAAAAAACTAATACTCAAATCCAAAGCAAACTCGAAGAAGTGCTAAAATCTAAAAAATCCTATTGCTCTGACCAGTTTTTAGCTAAGAAAAACGGACGTTATACGCTACCAGTGAAAAAAGAGTATAAAAATATGGTCCAAGGCACAGTTATCGCTATTTCAAGTACAGGAGCAACTCATTTTATTGAACCGAGTAGTGTTTCTAAGCTGACAAGTACCTTAGATGGCTTAGTCGTTGAAGAAAATCTTGAGGTGGAACGGATTCTTTATTCTATTGCAAGCTGTATCGACTTATTTAAGGAGGATTTCCACACGAATATTTCGTTGACCGAAACCCTTGACTTCGCCTTTGCCAAAGGTAAATTAAGTATGGATATGGCAGCTTGTGTCCCTACGATTACCACAAATGGGGAAATTTTCATCGAAAAGGGCAGACATACTTTGATTTCTGAGTGTATTCCCATTGATTTTCATGTGGGTGAAACTTACCGCGGAATTGTCATTACGGGACCCAACACAGGAGGGAAAACAGCTACCCTAAAGCAAGTTGGATTGTTTTGCTTGATGGCGCAATGTGGTCTGCATATACCGGCAAAAAGGGCGAAAATTTCTATGTTTGGCAATGTTTTATGCGATATTGGTGACGGACAAAATATCACACAAAACCTTTCTACCTTTTCTTCTCATATTCTGAATGTGAAGGAGATTTTAGAAAGCTGTGGCAATCAAAGTTTGGTCATTTTAGACGAACTGGGCTCTGGAACTGACCCTACCGAGGGAATGGGGATTGCCATTGCGATTTTAGAGGAACTGCGCAAGCGAAAATGTGTGCTTCTTGCCACCACCCACTACGAAAAGGTGAAAATTTACGCAGAAACAGCCGATGGACTAGTAAACGCAAGAATGACCTTTGACCGTGACACTTTGCAACCTAAATTTGAACTGATCATTGGAGAAGCAGGAGAAAGTTGTGCCTTGCACATTGCTAAAAAATTGGGATTTCCAGAACATTTATTGCATCATGCCCAAGTAGAATCTTATGGTGTGAATGGGGGAAATTTAAATTTTTCAACGGAAATCAATACGCCAAAACCTTCTAGTCCAAAAATTGAGAAATTGAAAGAAAAACACGTCCAATCAGACCATGCAACCTCCTTTGAACGTGGTGATTCGGTCCATATTTTGCCTGATAAGGTGATTGGGATTGTATATCAATCTTGTGACGAAAAAGGGAATATTGGTGTGCAAATTCGTGGAGAGAAGCAACGAATCAACCACAAACGTCTGGAATTAAAACTAAAAGCCAGTGAACTTTATCCAGAGGACTATGATTTCTCAATCATTTTTGATACTGTGGAATTTCGGAAAGCGAATAAGCTGATGGGAAAACGATATGTAAAAGGACTGACCATCGAACATGATACGAAATAGCTGTGGTAACACCCACATTTTCTGCCATTTCGTGGGTGAGAAGTCGCCCCATTGTGTTCTTTCAGGTGTGCGTGCTCTCTGTGCTAAAAAGGATTTTTAGAAGATGAATTTGTGCAAGTTTTTCTTGCTTTCGCGAGGCAATAAAAAACACCCACTTACTTGGAGTTTATTCCAGGTCGGTGGGTGTTTTTGGTTATTTATTCTATCTCAGAAATAAATTACGTTATGACTTTGATTGTGCTTTTCGTTGCTTTGCCATGGGGGAGGATAAGGTGCCAACAACCGTTAACACAACACCAACAATGGTCACAACAGAACCGATGATAAATACTTCAGCAATTGTTGTGCCACCACCCATTAAGACCGAAGCGATCAGGGGAGAGATGCAACCACCTAGATAGGTCGCAGAAATCAGATAAACGAGGATTTTGCCATATTCTTTGTTTCCGAAGGCAATTCCTGCAAGGTTTGGTGGGAGGGTTGTACCTGCAGGCGTGTAAATGGCGATCAGTGCGAGCCCTATTCCAATGATGAGTAGCGAAGCACCTGTTCCCAAGAATCCCATGAGCAGTCCGCCAACCACTGCAGAGCCGTAAAGTATGGAAATGTATAATTCTTTGCTCTTCATCTTTGGCATGATAAATCCGCTAGCGAATACGGCGACTGAACCAAATAAAGTAGCCATGGAGACATAGTTGGCTGCTGTAATGGTATCGATTCCGTAAATTGTCATAAAGATACTGCGATAGTTAATCAGGAAACCAGTTCCTGTGGAAGCAACGGCTGTTCCCAGGAAAAGAAGCCAGAAAGAGCTTGTTTTGAGGGCTTCTTTCAGGGTCAAACCAATCTGTGCCACACTGGTTTTCTCGCCTGATGCATTTGTCACTTGTTTATCAGCACCAAGTGCCTGTTGACCCAGTTGCTCTGGGGTTCTAAGTAGGAAGAAGTTGGCACCTCCAGCAAAAACCAAAAGTATGACCACTTCAATTTTATAGGCATCGCTATACCCAAAATAAGTGATGAGATAACCGGATAGTGACTGGAATAATGCTCTACCCACTGAGAATATGCCCAAAACGATGGCTGTCACCTGCTCTCTTTTCTCGATGAACCATCTGCCGAGCAGTGCATTACAAGCACTGGTTGTACCGATTGTCATTGCGAAACCACCGTAAGCAGAGCCTAAATAAAACTCCCAAAGATTGGTTGCATAGGCATAATGGATATATTTTAGTGCGAATATTGCGGTTGCAAGGTAAAAAGACTTCTTAAATCCTAGTTTTCCGATGATAGGTCCTGCAACCGTCATACCACATATGGCAGCGGAAGCCGTGGAAAAGCTGATCATAATGGATAGATCGGCGACTTCTACCCCAATCCCTTCTGCGATTGGTGCCAAAAATACGGCAACCGTTCCGTTGATACCCATATGGATAAACATGAGGATCGCAAGACCTATCGCAGCTCTGTAGCCACCAAATTCTTTTGTATTATTTTCTGTGCGCATAAATTCTCCCCTTCTTTCTTTGACTCACGCAATTTCTTGTTTGGATGAGTCGTGGTATTAAAATTCAAGAATTAGATCATTTGCTTTCTTGATTGCCACCAACAAATTCGCCACCTTATCTGCATCTCCAATCACATGGACATGAGCAGATTCTTCAGTTTTTACGGCGACACCATTGAGGTATCCGATGGAGATAATGGTGGTATCAGAGGATAATTTCTCTTCTTTTCCATCTTCCGTTTTGATGACAACCCCATCCTGGTCCACCTGAGTGATACTTGCGCTGAGATGGAGTGGCACCTTGTAATACTCGAAGGCGTCTCTGAGATAACTGGTATTTGCCATAGAAGATCCAGGTACTTTGAGAATATCATCTTGCATTTCGAGGATAACCGGTTTCTTTCCTGCCATTGCCAATTCGTAGGCGATTTCGCATCCTGTCAACCCACCACCGATAATGACCACATTCTCGCCACATTTCATGCCATTTGCAAGGAAATCGACGGCAGAAATACCATGTTCACTTCCAGATACCGTGAGATTTCTTGGGGAAATGGCGCCAGTGGCGATGACAACTTCGTCTGCCTTTAACTGGGTAATATCAGATATTTCTGTGTTCATGTGTACCGTTACAGTGGATTTTTTGAGCTGATTTTCGTAGAACTCCAGCAAATCTCTGTCTTTTTCTTTGAAGGTAAAGGCGGCAGCCTCGTTGAACATACCACCGAGACGATTGCTTTTTTCGTACAAATCAACGCTATGTCCTCGTCTGACTGCTTGGAGTGCAAACTCCATCCCTGCAATACCAGCCCCAATGACGGCAAAATGTTTTGGTGATTCTGTCATCTTGAGTGCATATTTTTCTTCATTATTCGTGTAGGGGTTCAAGGCACAGTTTCCGTCCACGTGACCTGTGGCACCAGAGTCTTTCCACAGTCCAAAGGCAAGGCAACCAGCATGGCAGGCGATACATGGACGGACATCTTCTTCTTGACCTGCTTGGATTTTCGTAATGTAATTGTCCTCAGATAAGAATTGGCGTCCAATCCCCACGAAATCAAGTTGTCCATTTTGGATGGCTTCTGCAGATTCTTCTAATTGCATTCTACCAGCACAAATGATTGGCTTTTCTGTATGGGGTTTGATTTCAATGGACTCTTTCAAGTTGCAGTTTGGTGGCATATACACAGGGGGATGGGCGTAGTACCAAGAGTCGTAGGTTCCATTATCCGCATTGAATGCGTCATAGCCTGCTGCAGCCAATATTTTAACAGCTTCTCTCGATTCTTCCATGGTCCGTCCCACTTCAATGGAGTCTTTATCTGCTGGAATAATGCCCTTTCCGAAATCCTTTGTCTTTGATTCCACAGAATAGCGCAGGGTGACGGGGAAATCGTCGCCACATTTTGCCTTGATGGCTTTTACGATGTCACAAGCAAAACGCAATCTATTTTCAAGAGATCCACCATATTCGTCCAGTCTGTGGTTTGTAAATTTCATTGCAAACTGGTCTAGCACATAGCCTTCATGGAGGGCATGGACATCAATGCCGTCTACCCCGTTGATTTTACAGAGATATGCCGCATTCGCAAAGCCATTTACGATTTTTTGGATGCCTTCCACGGTCATCTGTGTGGATAATTGTTCTGGTCGCCAACGGTTTGGTAAACCTGCATCGGAAGTGCGGATGGACGCTTCTAAATCTGGGACAAAGGACAATACCTTCATATCCTTGGGATAGGGGAAATTTCTGCCAAAACCGGCTGCAAGTTGAACGAACAATTTTGCACCATAAGAATGAATTTCGTCCATGAATTCTTTGAGACCCTCAAAAGCTTCTGGGTGGTCACCTAAAAATTCTTTGGTCAAGAGAGAGTGTGTCGAGGCTGCACCAGGGATAATCAATCCAACGCCATCCTTTGCACGACTTAAAATGAATTCTCTGGAATGAGGGTGAAAGCCTTTTTGGGTCATGGTCCAGTCGAGGATTTTTGTTGGCTCCATTGGCACGAGAACAAATCTGTTTTTGATTTCACAAGAACCAATTTTTGCGGGGGTAAATAAGATGTCATACTTTTTGTCCATGGGAAATACCTCCTTGAATGTTTGTTTTTATGTTTCTGGTTTCTATTGGTAGAGGAACTTCACAGAATTGCATTCTGCTTATCTCATAGTTTAACAGAATGTGATTCTGTTGTCAATGCATAAAATATCTAAATCAAAGGGTGCATTTTTGTGTATTTTCAATATAATACGAGAATAGATTGGACAATGGTACTGATATATGCTATAATTGCAATGAACTCAGCGAAGAAGATTTTCTTGCAATTGTGCAGAGAAAAAGATAAGCGAGGGCACGAAGCCCATCGCTTTTGGTTTTTGAAATATTTTGATTTGAAATGATATGGAAAGGTAGCGATACAATACCGTGGAAAAATTAACTCGAAAAGAACAGGCAACCAACTCAAAAAGAAAAATCAGTCAATATGCGCTCCAACTTTTTACAGAAAAAGGGTATGATCATGTGACCGTGCAAGATATTGCAACTGAGGCACAAATGTCGATTGGTGCTTTTTACCATCACTTTGACTCCAAAGAAAGCGTGTTAACCGATGCATATCACCAATTCGATATAGAGTTTCAGGCGAAATGGGATGCATATCACAACACAGACAATATGAAGGCACTTCTATTTCTAGTGGAACAGCTATTCTGCATCCAAGAAACTGGGGTTGCGCTTGCCACACAATACTTCAAAGAACGTCTCACAAATGAAAATGTCTCCATACTCAATCACAAGCGCTTCTTTTATCAGCAGGTTTGTGAGTTGGTGGAGGCTTTGAGAGGGGAACATATTTTCACCGAGGAAGCCACAGCCATCGCATACGATATTTCCACAACATCGAGAGGGGTGATCTATGACTGGTGCCTACAAGGTGGTAATTACGATTTGGTGAAACAAGGGATGAAAATTGTGGGCATGGTGATTCAATTTTACAGCACTGAAAAGCTAGTTCGATAAAAAGTTGTACAGTTTATGATAGACTATCCAACTCGTGCTTCTGCTCATTCTTTTTCATTCGAAACAGGGCATACTTCTTGTTATTTGATCGTAAAATCACCTTTCTTTCCTGCTTTAGCGTAAAGTTTTGCATAATAATAGCCTTTACCAACGTCTAGTCACGTCAATAAAGGCTATTATCACAAATATTCAGTTGGTGAAGGTGAGTACAGGGATTTATTGTGTAAATCAAAGGTAAATACTCCAATTCAACCTGCTTGAAAGATGCTCCATCATTTTCATTCCACAATAGCTGTTACCTTTCTGATCGAGGGCAGGACTAAAGCAACCAATACCGAAATTTCGAGGAGATACACTAAAAATCCCACCACTGACACCACTTTTAGAGGGCAATCCCACACGAAGCGCATATTCTCCAGAGGCATCACACATTCCATAAGTTGTCATGACACTATTAAGTATTTTGATAACATCACCAGACAAGAGAGGCTCTTGCGTGAAGGGAGATTTTCCTTGATTGGCCAGCACAGCACCAAAGGATGAAATATCCTCGCAATTGACCAACAAGGAGGACATTTTGAAGTGGAGATCCAATAAATCTTGGGTTCTTCCTGAAAAACACCATTTGCACGCATCATGTAGGCTAAGGCTCGGTTTTTATCACCGGTTGCACGTTCGGAGTGAAATGCGGCATGATCATAGGTGATACTATCTTTACACAATAGGGTGCGAGACATCTCCTTCAGCCTTACGAATCGATCCTCTTTCGTGTTCCCTCGAATCAGGGAATAAAGAGCGATCGCACCAGCATTGATCATGGGATTTGCTGGCTTTGGATTTGTGGTTTCTAGCCGTGCAATGGAGTGAAAGGAATCCCCTGTAGGTTCCATCCCGACACGGGAAAATGTCTCGTCTATGCCAGAATCGACGAGTGCAGTGGCGAGGACGATGACCTTCGCCATGCTTTGGAAGGTGAAATATTGTGCCCAATCCCCTTCGCAATAACGTGTCCCATCCACCGTCGTGATACAAATTCCGGGGTGATTTGAGTCTGCTTGTGCGAGAATGGGGATATAATCTGCGAGTTTTCCTTGCCCTAGAAAAGTTTTGCCATGCTCGTAGGCGATGTGCAGTTCTTGTTGAAGATTCATATCAGTTCCTCCTTACTTGGTGAAGTGCTACTCTCAGCTTTGCCAAGGACACGCTCGATAAATCCTTCCCCGAAGACCTCACTGCTCTCGGTCACCATGACAAAGGCACTGGCATCGTGATAATGTACCATGCCAGTGACGGATGGTGCCTGTGCTTTGGAGCAGGCGCATAGGATAATATCCTTTGCCTCCTTGGAATAGGTACCTCGTGCTGGAATCAAGGTAGCCCCCCTTCCAGTATGCTCGTTGATCAGTTCTGCCATTTTATCTCCACAGGTTGTGACGATGATGATCATTTTTTGCGCCGTGATACCATACATGATCTTATCCACCACAAAGGAAACCGAAAAGGTGGAGATCAGTCCGTATAACACGGCGTCGACATTGCCAAACACTGGCCATCCCAGTAAAATGACCACTAAATCAATCGCAACCGTCACAAATCCAAGGGATAAATGGGGGAGTTTTGCCTTGATGGACATGATTAGGAAATCGGTTCCCCCTGTACTACTTCCTCTTGCGTAAATGAAGGCGAGTCCTGTTCCCATCAAAATCCCGTAATAGAGGGCAGCTAGGAGGGAACTGCCAGTATAGGGGGTGGTATAGGGGAAAATAAAGTCCACAAAGATGGTACAAACGATCATAGAACGTGCCGATTTGAATAAAAATTGTTTTCCAACCACCTTATAACTCATTAAAATAAGTGGAATATTGAGCAGTAATGTCATGATGCCGATTGGTAGATTCCATAAGTGGTGAAAAATGAGCGCAAGCCCAGAAATGCCTCCAGGGGCGAAGTCTGCCATTTTTGCAAAAGTATAGACACCACACGCATATAAAAAACCACCCAATAGATCAAAGAGAAGATCGAGTGCAATTTGTTTCTTTCCACTGGATTGGACACATAAGATTGGCATGGTGGATGCCCCCCTATTCTTGTAATAGATTTTTGAATGCTTGGATATAAATCTCTTGGGTGGTGTCCCAGTCAGAACGCAACATAGACTCGGGATTTGCGTGTTCTGTACAAGATCGACCGGGTAAAATGGGACCAAAAGCAACGATACCGTCCATGGCTCGTGCGTAGGTGCCTCCTCCGATGATTGTGGGTGGACTGTTGTCGTGAGTGATAGAACGATAAGCCTCCATCAACTGGGCAATCAGAGGACTATCCAGTGGAGTGAAGGAGGGAGGGTTGACCGACAAAATGCGAAGTGTCCCCTTCTGTTTTGCCACTTCTTGGGTTAGGATATCGCACAAACTGGTATGAGAGAAGATGGAAGGGTGACGAATATCGAGTTCCATGGTGATGTGCGTACTGTCACTGTAAATTCGCCCCACATTGAGGGTGAGTCCATTTTCTTCCGTGGTGCAAGGAAAACCGAGCAAACCACCATCCAAATTATGGGCAAACCGTTCTTGATACCATGCACCAAAAGGAGTAGCACCGAGATCTGCAAAAAGATTTGAAATGGCATTTTCTCCTCGCTCTGGCATACTGCCGTGAGCCGAAACACCGGTTGCGTGGTGGGTGATGCCATCTTCGGTGACCCCTTGTGCTTGATCTGGTACCATATTGAGGGCAATCCCACCTTGGAGAGAGCGAAAACCTGAACCTTCCAGTGGAAATTGAAGTGCCAGTTGTAAAATCCCTTTTTCCCCATAAATGACAGGGAAATCGGCATCTGGGGTAAATCCATAGTGGGGGAGTTCATAGTGGGTTTTATAATGCTCGATATCAGCCCAATCTCCTGATTCCTCTTGACAGGCGAAGATGACACGAATACGCTTGTTTAGTGGGATTTTTTGCTCTAATAGAGATTTCATGGCAGATAGAATCAGGATAAGTGGTCCCTTGTCATCCAAAATTCCACGTCCCCAGAGTGTCTCTCCCTCCTCTGTCAAATCAAATGGGGGAACCACCCACCCCTCTCCTGCTGGAACCACATCGAGGTGGGTCAGAATCCCAATCATGGTCTCTCCATTGCCGATTTCTGCATAACCGAGCATGTTTTCGCAGTTATGGGTGGTAAATCCAAGGCATTCACAGAGTTGTAGCGTGTATTGCAGGGCACGATAGACATCCAGTCCGTATGGTAGGAATCCGTATTTGGGGTGATCCACTGCAGGAGCCCCTGTGACACTTGGAATTTGTAGCAGTCCTCGTAGTGCATCTAGCATAATTGTCACCTCATGTTATCGGTTATGTCCGTGTAGCGAACATAGGGTATAGTCAAAATCCAATCCAAAACTGTGAGGACCAAGCAATTCCAGCCCTCGTGGGGTGGTCCAAATGGTGGGAGCAGGCAAAACGAGCAAGGTAATGGTGTTACCGATGACCCAATCAGGGTTTGTGAGTGGGTTGCCCTCGTGGTCGATCATGCACAGCAAATCAGGGACCGAGGCATCCACAATACCGTTGCGATACCCCACAATATTTTCATTTTTCATCCAAATGCGATAGCTCTCACCCTGAAACTCCTCCACCCCTTTGAGGTGGATTTCGCCGATATTGAATCCTCCAGTACAGGACCATGGAGTTTCGGTCATCTCGCCGTGAAAGGCGATTTTTCCGTTGAATTGATTCGCAAGAAGGGAAGGGATCTGGGTTTCTCCTGTTTCTTGTGCCTGACGGATGGTGGTTCCGATCTCCCAAGCCTGCGAAATGGCATTGGGAATCACCGAACTTTTGAAGTCACGACCACGCATAGGGTGATCTGCCACTCCCACCAAATCTCCACTGACCACGGCAATGGAGCGCACGATGTCCTCGGCACGCAAATCGTCCACCACCTCTGGAATGACGATGCTCTCTCCAAATTGGGTGGCACCCTCCTCTGGTGGAGCGCCACAACCATATGGGGTTGCAATCATGCCATCATCTGGAATTTCGTCTAGTGAAATAAGCTTAAGAGGTTTTCCTTGCTTGAAATCTGCCTCAATCATTTTAATTCCATCGGAGAGACGACCTCCACCACCAGTTCCAAGTAAGGTACAGCCTGTTAAAATATCAATTGCATCTTGTAATTGTAATGTTTTCATGTCAATCCTCCTCCGATTTTATTGGTTTGTGGGATGCACTTGGTCAAAACGAGATAAATAATCACTGCAAAGCCGATGCCAGAAAATTCAAGTCTTACGAGATAGGCAAGCACTGCCGAGATCCCCCAAGTGACCACACCGATCCAGTGAAATCCTTCACGGCTGTGCCAATTTTCAGGTTTTCCTTTTCCTAACACAAAGTAATCGGCGAACATCACACCCCCAATGGGACAGACTAAGTAGGCAAGAAAGGCGAGAAATGGCATCATCGCATCCAAAATACCAACCATCCCCAACACAGTTCCGACAAGTCCCACTGCGATGGTCACTTCACGACGACGATGATCGGGTACGTTAAATATTTTCACGACGTCTAGCGCTCCCATGTAAGCGTTTGTTACATTGGTGGTCCAAGTGGAAATCACAAGGGATAGAATACCCAGCACAGGGATTCCAACCGAAATGAGAACCATACTGATGTCGTATTCATTTGCAATTTTGGTCATCATACCACCGAGCAACATGGTGATAATGCCGAGGGGAAACACCCCTATGAAGGTGGAGAGAACTGTGTCACGACGGGATTTTTGATATCGTGTCATATCGGATTGCATGATGGCACCACAGGCGTAGAAGTTAAAAGAGAGTGCCACTCCGTCGATGAAAGACATGGTCTCTTCCACAGGATGATGAATCGCTTCGATTCCGTGGATCTGAATTGCCATAAAGGTCCCCACAACCATGATCGCCATTAAAAGAGGGATTCCCACGACATCTAATTTCTCGATAGCAGAGACGCCATAAACTGCAGTTAAGGTCATGATGACACCCCAGATCAGGCAGGAGAGGTAATAAGAAATCTCGATCCCGTACTGACTTTGCAAAAAGTTTGAAAATGCGAGGGCGCATTCTCCGTTGTTGATACCAAACCATCCAATCAGATTGACGGCAAATATGATGCTTGCGATATACCGAGCCCCATGCTTTCCAAACGTAGATTCCACGATGGTGCAAGTGGCAAGTCCCATTTGCGCAGACCATCGCAAAGGAACATGGAATCAAACTTGATATTTTCTCCCATGTGATACTGAAAAAGTGTGCAAAGACCTTTGATATCCTCCCATTTTCAGAGTTTATCAGTGATTTTGATCACAAAGGTTTGGTGACATTGATAGGGGATACCATCATTATTTTAACCACAATTCCGAGAGAAAGTCCGAAAGGAAACATATTTTATACAGAATTACACCAAAAGCACCCCTTTCCAATGGGATATTTTGCCATTGAACCAAATTGTCAAAATATCAAACAACTATATTTAGACTTCAACCACCATATCGCACAAGTCCAAACAATCTATCCACACCGTCCGATTTTAACCAAAGATAAGTTCACTTTTGTGGAGAAATGTAAAAAAATCAGGGGGGAATGGGGGGATTTACCCCGATATACGCACTTGATCGCTCCATTATTTTCTGAAAAGGAGCTGTTAGAAACTTTGAAAGTTTATTTTTTAGATTGCGATGGAGAGCGAAAACAAACAGGAACGAAACTACATATCCACCGAAACACCTTGCAATATCGACTGAAAAAAGCAGAAGGTTTGCTGGGAACCCCTCTCGCTGACCTAAGTTTTGTGATAGAAATTTATACTGCACTCGCACTTCATCGTTTGGGGTGGATGACCGAAGATGGAGCAATGTGACCGAGTTGTGGTACCACGAAATAGTATATCCACACTTCCTAAAGACATAAAACACCACGCAGTACCATTCTAAGACACGCTACAACAGTTGAAATAATCATTATAAAAGCACGATAAATCAAGGTGTTTACCTTGATTTATCGTGCTTGAAAAATTTCTCTAAAAAGTTACGAACCCTCGTGATATTCGAGTTTTCACTCTCGAAATGTATGATTAAATCGTGAAATCATTCTTCTGCTACGTTGGCTTTGAGTGAATTGTTCCCAAACAATCACGTTGTTCAACCGAACAAATGAATGGCCAATTCAATCCTTTTCGCACTTCTATTTCTACTGTTTCTCTTTTATGACGAAAATGGTATTGCGTAGCGTTCTTAGAGGTGACCTTATTTTAATCTCGGGTCTTAAATCGTTCAATTGTATCTTTCATCACGGCTGCTTGGCTTGAGAGTTCTGCTGAAGTACTGGCTGACTCTTCACTGATGGATGAGTTTTGTTCCATGACATGAGAGATATTATTGACGTTATGATGGATTTCTTCAATAGCTTCTGCTTGATGTTGAGATGTAGATGTAATTTCTGTCAAAGAATCCATGAAACTTTCCACAAACTCGATGATTTGTGCTAAATCTTCTGCTGTGGCATCCACAATGGTTGTACCAGTTTTGACTGCAATTACAGTATCTTCAATCAGTCTGGCTGTTTCTTGGACGGCTTCACTGGTTCTGCTAGATAGGTTTCGTACTTCATCTGCCACCACAGCAAAACCACGTCCTGCTGTACCAGCTCTGGCTGCTTCTACTGCTGCATTTAAGGCAAGAATATTTGTTTGGAAGGCAACATCTTCAATGGTCTTAACAATTTTCTGGATTCCATCGCTTGTGCGATTGATTTCTTTCATGGAATCCACCATTTCTGTCATCTTCACACTGTTTGTTTTTAAATCTTCAGCCGTTTTTCGAGAGCAATCGTTGACATAGTTGACATTTTTAACATTTTCAGTCACGCTTTGGGTGATATCTGCGATTTTTTCATTCAACTGGGTTACACTGGTAGATTGTCTGTTTGAACCCTCTGCCAAACTTTGAGAACCTGTTGCCACATAATCAGACCCAACACTCACTTGCTCCACAGTAGCCTTCAGGCCATTCAATGCAGTAGAAATCAAGTCGATAAAATTGCGAATGGAGACTTGGATAGAGGCAAAATCTCCCAAAAATTCCATGTTACTTTCCACGGTGAAGTCACCATTTCCACAGTGCCCTAATTGTCTGTCTATTTCATCAATATAATTTGCCAAGTTTTTGGTGGTAAATCGTAAATCATCTGCCAAAGCGCCAATTTCATTGTTAGATTCGTAGTCAAATTGATAATGGGTATTTCCTTGAGAGAGTTCATGCATTGCCACACGTAGGTAATCAATGGGTTTCACAGAAAGCTGTACTGTCACTGCTGCTACAATCAAAGTGACCGAAACAGATAAAATCAGAAGGATTAGCAAAGCCGATTCGATAGCATTGTATGCTTCGTTAAATTCTGCGACGGAAACATTGGTAATAATCACCCAATCTGTTCCTTCAATGGCAGCAGCTTTTGCATAAGCATCTTCCCCTGCTGCGATCATTTCAAAGGTATTTCCAGTGGGATTTGCCATTTCATTTTCTAATTCAGCACCAGAATCTCCTAGATTTTTATAACTTGTGCCGATCCATTCAAAACTCATGCAAGCCACTAAGTTACCACTTCTATCCACAACAAGGGATTTTCCTGTTTCACCAAATCCTGCACTATCAACCAAATCAACCACAAATTCTATGGATAAATCCACAAAAATACAGCCTAAAACAGCGCCATTACTGCCCAACACGGGACTTGCCATGGTGACAATCAAATCCCCTGTAGCATCATCCACATAAGGGTCAGTCATCATGCTTGTATTTGTTTGGGTCACTGCAAAATAGGGGCGACTGGCAAAAGACCAGTTACTTCCGGAAATTGAGCCATTATGTAATAAGTAGGCGTCTTGTACGATAGAGCAAACACCAACGTTGATGACTGCAGGGAATTGACTTTCTACAGAGCTTAAAAAGTTCACTACGCTATCGTGATTTTCTTGGGTTTGCATAGAGCCAGAGAGGGCAGTACCTTCTAATAAGGTAACAATATCTTCATTCATGGCCACAACCTCGGAAATACCTCTATATCCGGCTAAATTAGTGGAAATAGTGGAGGCGATATTGTTCAGAATTTCATTTAAATAAGAAATCTCTTTCTCCTCAATGGTAGAACTCGTCATGGAACCCATGACATAAATGACAATGAAGTTCACAATGACTGTGACAATTGCCAATCTACGTATCATAGTATGGGAGATTTTTTTGATTTTCTTATCACTCTTGATAAAGGTAAAGGCGGCGGGAATCTCGAATTTTGGCTGTTTTTTCATGTTTCAGACATCTTCTTTCTTTCAGCGTGAGCGATCACTACAGGTCATAGATTTAGAGTTGTTTGATTGTCCCATAAATACGCCACGTCATATTTTTTAGAAAATAGAGCAAAAAGTTATTACAAACCTTTATCAACATTGCTTTTTTGCATTATTGATCTTGGTTGTGAAGCAACACTGTTTTTTCTCAAAGTTATTATTCATTATACCAAAAATGTTGAATCCTGTCAATATTTTTCTTCTTGGTTGGTGATGCACCACCTTTATATCAATCTACACTCGCTCGCTAACTAGGTCATTGCTCGTAAGGTTTTGGAGTATGTTCACTAGCTTTTTGGCTGTCTGCAATATTGTTGATTTAAAATTCAACATTGTTTAGAGACTCTCTACTTCTATCTCGTCCTAAAAAAACAACTTGCTAAATCAGTTACCTAAAATATGACATCTAACCCATTCAATTCCTCTAAATGTTCCATAAGCATGGCGCAGATTTCCTCTGGGGTCTCTTGTTTTCCATTTTGAAACCATGTGATAAAAATACTGATGATGAGACCGATTCTCATAGGGAAATAATAGATTCCACAGCTGTTTTTATGGGAGATTTCTTTAAAATACTCCTCTAATATGTAGGAATTTGTGAGCAAAGATTGATATAGAATGTCGATGCGATGTTGCTCAAATATGATTTGGATGAGCTGTTCTCGCTCAAACCAATAAGTGAAGAAAAAGTGCAGAAATCCTTCTGGTCGTGTCTCTATTGGAGAGGAAATGAATTGGTTTAACATGGTGGAAAACTCTAAATCACACTTCCACTGCAAAACGTCTACAATGCTATCGAAGTTGCGATAAAAAGTGGAACGACTGACGGTACTCACCTTTTCTAGGTCGGAAATATGAATTTCTTCCAGTTTTTTCGATTCTAAGCAGGTGATCACAGCTTGATAAATGAGTTCAGATGATTTTCGCACTCGCAAATCTTTATTGTTATGATACATAATACCACCTTTTTTTATGATACAATTTCCTTGATTTTGGAGCATATCTACTCAGAGGTTATGAAACTATTGTATCATAGTTTTGGGTATGTTACAATGGTATTAACCAAAAAAGGAGATGATGTAATGGGCGTTTTTACAGCAATCGCAGAAATGAAACAGGTCTTTCCAACAGTCGTGACCAATCAATGGATCAACGAGATGGCACGAGTGGAGCTAACTGACGAGCAACGTGCCAAACCCTATGCAAAATATTATGACAAGGACATGGCACCCATCCCACAAGCAGACCTTGATCTCTTCAATGGGGGACCGGTTTCCCATGAAAAAGCACTCCCTATTTCACGGGCAAAAGAGTTGCTCGAGGATGGATATTTGGAGACCGAAGTGGGGTATGGACTCATGCAGGATGGGACGAGTTTCGCTGCAACCAAGGTCTTTATGCCGGATGTTACCCTGAAATGAT
>JAWXUK010000025.1:0-17889 GCA_044432785.1 Eubacteriales bacterium
GAAAATGTTGAGGTAATGATGAAAGAGCATCTTTCATTGGATGGCTCCCCCTACCCACTACGGTGGGTATCCCCCTCAAAGAGGGGGACTGGGGTTTGTCCTCTATAATGAAAATACCTCAAAAAGTCCCCACATGACTGCGATAGTTTGGAGCAATCCTTTCTATATATACTAACAAGGAAAGGAGGAGATGGTATGCTACAAAACAAAAAAGTCATCATCATTGGCGATCGTGACGGCATTCCTGGGCAAGCAATCGAGGCTTGCGTGAAGGACACTGGCTGTGAAGTTGTGTTCTCTTCCACGGAGTGCTTCGTCTGAACCGCCGCAGGTGCTATGGATCTTGAAAACCAAAAGCGAGTCAAGGACTTCGTTGACCAACACGGTGCTGAGAATATGCTTGTTCTCTTAGGCGCTGCGGAAGGCGAAGCTGCCGGTCTTGCTGCGGAAACGGTCACCAATGGTGACCCCACTTTTGCAGGATGCTTAGCAGGAGTTCAGTTGGGACTCAAAGTGTATCACGTCTGTGAACCAGAAGTGAAAGATGAAGTGGATGCCGATATTTACGAAGAACAGGTCGGTATGATGGAAATGGTCCTCGATGTGGACGACATTATCTCTGAAATGTCTTCCATTCGTGACCAGTATTGTAAATTCTAATCTTCTATCTAAGGGCGGCGGCGATTGCCGTCGCCTTTCTATATTACCTTGTTAGGGGAAAAACCATTTTTAGTGAAATTTGTTTTTCCCACGAAAATAAGCAAAATTCCTCCTAGCTCGTTCCTTTCCCACGAAAAACGTTACTTCCACCAATAACTTTTAGGAGATGACTTATGAAATCTATTATCAAAGGGGCTGGGTATATCCTTGCCCATGCACCCGATATGGTGATCCACAACGGTACCACCCAAACCACCGAGCGTATCGTCAATCCCGATAGCGAGTACCTCAAGGAACTCCCCAAGCATTTGCGCTCCTTTGACCAGGTGCTCTCCTATCAACCCAACCAAATTTACATCGGAAATCTGCACCCCGAAACCCTACAAGATACCCCCCTCCCTTGGTACGACAAACCCTGTGACCTCAAAACTCGTGAGGGAAAAATGGGACACATCATGCCTCAAGAGGAGTTTCTCCTCCTCATGCAAGCCTGTGACGTCTTTGACCTTGTGAAATTGGATGAGACCTTCCTAAACTCTCACAAAGCTGCCTTTGAGAACAATGATCTCATTGATGAGAGCATTGTGGCTCGTTTAGGTGGGGTGACCCCTCCTGACGAGATTGCGAGACTGGTGAGTGAAGAACATTCCGAGGGGCTTTATCATGAGGGGAATCTGGTGGGCTGCGTCATTCGTGCCCACGATATTGATCCTAATCTGTCGGCTCATGTCATTCACGAGAATTTGGTTTCGAAGGCCTCTGCAGTGCTCTCCCTACTCTCGGTGATTGCCAATACTGGGGTTTCTAAGGATTCCGTTGATTATGTCATCGACTGTTCCGAAGAGGCTTGTGGGGATATGAATCAACGTGGGGGCGGTAACTTTGCTAAAAGTGCTGCCGAGATTGCAGGGCTTGTCAATGCCACTGGTTCCGACACCCGTGGATTTTGTGCAGCTCCTACCCATGCACTGATTGAAGCAGCTGCGTTGGTGGCTTCTGGCGCTTTCTCTACCGTTGTGGTGGCTGCCGGTGGTTGTACTGCTAAATTGGGGATGAACGGGAAGGATCACGTCAAGAAGGGTCTTCCTATTTTGGAAGATATGCTTGCCGGATTTGCTGTGGTCATTACCAAAGACGATGGGGTGAGTCCTCAAATCAATCTCGAGCTGTTGGGACGGCACACCGTGGGGACCGGTTCTGCTCCTCAAGCCGTCATTTCAAGTTTGGTTACTGCTCCTCTGGATCGGCATGGACTGACCATTTTGGACATTGAAAAATATTCGGTCGAGATGCAAAACCCCGATATTACTAAACCTGCCGGAGCTGGGGATGTCCCTGAGGCGAACTATAAGATGATTGCAGCCCTAGCCGTCAAACGGGGAGAGATGGAGAAGGCTGATTTGATGAAATTCGTCAAAACCCACGGCATGATGGGTTGGGCACCCACTCAAGGGCACATTCCCTCGGGGGTTCCCTATGTCGGGTTTGCTCGTGAGGATATTCTTGCTGGGAAAATCAAGAACGCCATGATCATCGGCAAAGGTTCCCTCTTTTTAGGGCGAATGACCAACCTTTTTGATGGAGTTTCCTTTGTCATTCAAGCAAATGATGGTGGTGGAAGTGAGCACGGCGTGAGTCAAGAGGCTGTGCGTGGCATGATTGCGCAAGCTCTCAAGGACTTTGCGAATTCTCTGCTCGGTGAGGGCGAGGTGACACCATGAGCATGGAAAAGACGGTGGCAAACATCTTTTTAGAGATGGCACACGGTTTGGAGAGCGGGAACTACGGAAGCACTCCCAAAATTGCTGTGACCGGTCTTGGGAGTGAGCATGGGGAGCAAAATGTCCTGGATGGTGCCGTTCTTGCCTCGAAAAAAGGTGTGGATGTCCACTTTATTGGAAGTATGTCCTCCGATGGGATTACCACCCACCCTGTCGCATCCGAAGAAGAGGGACATGAGAAAATGGAATCTCTCCTGAAATCTGGCGAGGTGGACGGCGTGGTCACCATGCACTACCCCTTCCCCATTGGGGTTTCGACGGTTGGCCGTGTGGTGACACCTGCCACTGGGCGTGAGATGTTTGTTGCTACCACCACTGGGACTTCTAGTACCAATCGGGTGGAAGGGATGATTTTGAATGCCATTTATGGGATCATTACGGCGAAAGCCTGTGGGATTCCCTCCCCTACCGTTGGAATTTTGAATGTGGATGGGGCGAGACAGACCGAAATGGCCCTCAAAGGACTCCAAGCAAAGGGATATGACTTCCGTTTTGCAAGTTCTGGACGTGCCGACGGAGGCGCCATCATGAGGGGGAACGATGTTCTGCAGGCGAGCCCTGATGTGATGGTTACAGACCCTTTGACCGGAAATGTGCTCATCAAAATGCTCTCGGCTTATAGCACTGGGGGAAGTTTTGAAGCGACCGGTTACGGTTATGGTCCTGGGATTGGACGTGGATACGAGAAGTTGATCCTCATTATCTCGAGAGCATCCGGTGCGCCACTCATCGGAAATGCGATGGGATTTGCAGCCGAACTTGTGCGTGGTAATCTCTTCGGGATTGCCAAAGCTGAGTTTGAAAAGGCTGAGAGCGCCGGACTCAAAGAGCTGTTACGGACACGGTCTGCACCACAAACCCCCAAAGAGAGCGAGACAATCTCCCCTCCCCCTGAAGAACCTTGTACTGCTTCTATCTCTGGGATTGAGGTAATGGATCTTGAAGATGCTGCCTCTGCGCTTTGGAAAGAGGGTGTCTTTGCACAAACCGGCATGGGATGCACCGGTCCCATTGTCATGATGAGCGAGAAAAACTTGGAAAAGGCAGAAGAAATTTTGAAAAAAGCTGGGTTTATCGGTTAGAAATCCCCATCATAAAAGGGTTACTGGCGCTGTGGTTCCAGTAACCCTTTTATTGTTGTGGGGGATTGTGTGGCGTAACTGGAAAATGTTTGAAAAAAAACAGTTTTTTTGTTGACTTTTTGATACCCCTGTGTTAAAATGAGGGGTACAATGAAATTGTTCTAAATCTATGCCTTTTGGCATAGTGGACAAAATATCGACAGAAAGGAAGTTTTGAGTATGAATGGTGCATGTCCCTCTTTCGAGGATGCCCTCTCGCAATGTCTGTCCATCTATAAGCAAGCCCCTGAGACCATCTTATCTTCTTATATGCAGTTGCTTTGCGAGTTTTATGCCGCTTCCAGTTCCTATATTTATCGTTTTAACTCCGAGACCCGTGAAATGGTCAATATTGCGCAGTGGTCTACCGATTCTGAATATTTCGTTACCGAAGACCTTGGGGATAAAATGAATACCTCGGTACTCTTTAACTGGATTCGTAGCACCCCTCATGGTGGGATTATCCATCTCGACAAAGAAATGACAAAAAAAGATCCTAGTTCGTTGCAGGCTCAAGTGATTGAAACCTTCCATCTTGAGAACGTGGTATTTTGTACCGTTGAAGATGCGAAGAGAAATACGGTTGGGATTATTGGGATGAGCAATCGTGCCGAGACCTCGTGCGAGTTTGATCCCCGATTGATTACCATTATTTCCCGATTTGTGGCGCAAGATGTTACCCGTGAGATTTTTGACGCCGCTCTGCAACAACTTCATTTAACCGATGGACTAACCGGTCTTTACAATCGTGCCGGTTATTCCAAGAGAATTGATGAGATTTTGAAGCAGTCCCCTGCGAGAATTGGTATTTTGTCCATCAATATCAATGGACTGAAGCATATTAACGAAAATTTGGGGATTTTGATGGGGGACGAGCACATCAAACGCTCCTCCGACCGTTTGAGCGCCCACTTTGATTATGAGTTCTTCCGTATGTCGGGGGATGAGTTTTTCGGGATTGCTATTGATGTGAAGCAAGAGGATTTTGACGAGAAAGTGCTCGATTTGATGCGTACCATGCGTGCCGAGCATTGCCATGATTTTTCCATGGGATTTGCATGGGGGAATCCAAACGATCTCTCTCGTTTGCAACTGGAAGCCGATACCCTCATGTACATCAACAAACAAGAATATTATTCTACTTCGAAGCGCAGTTACGACAATGTGGCTGATAATACCCTATCGGATTTGCTCTCGTTCTTAGCTGACGACGAGTTTATGATCTATCTGCAACCTCAGGTACGTTTAGAAGATGGATCCCTTTATGGTGCTGAGGCGCTGATCCGTCGATTTGATAAGAAAAATCAGAAAATGGTCTTCCCTGATCAATTTATTCCACTTTATGAGAAGAAATCCATTATTCGTCACGTTGACATGTTCGTGGTTGAGGCTGTTTGTAAGCAGTTAGCCGTATGGGGCGCTGAAGGGAAGGCAATTCCGATTTCGGTCAACCTAAGCCGTGTTACCCTGCAAGAATATGGAATTGTTGAGACCATTGCGCAGATTTGCGATACCTATAAAGTACCTCATGAGCTGGTCATCATCGAGGTGACCGAACGTGTGGGTCTTGTGGAGAACAATGTTGCTTCGGCACTGATTACCGACTTCAAGGACAATGGGTTTAATATTTCGCTCGATGACTTTGGTTGTGCCTATTCTAATATTGTCACCTTAGCACAAATTGAAGTGGATGAAGTGAAAATTGATAAATCCTTGGTGGATTTCATCCTTACCAACGAAAAGAACCGTATTTTGGTGAAAAATATGCTCGGTATGTGTAACGAACTCGAAGGTGCCTCTACCCTTGCTGAAGGTATTGAGTGCGAGGAGCAAGCTAAACTGCTCCACGAGTTGGGCTGTCACTTAGGACAAGGATATTTCTATTCTCGCCCTATGGCAGTGAACGATTTTAGTGATAAGTACATTAATGTGATGATGTAATAAGACAACCCTCCTCCCCTTTCGGGGAGGAGGGTTGCTACTATTTAGGATGCAACCACTCTGGTTGCAATAAAGTCCCCCCTGCCAAAGGCAGAGGGGACTACATCATTTATTGAATTGCTTCGAGCACTTTGAGTACGGTCAAGTAAGATTGTTGACGAGTGTAGCTAGAGGTAGGTGCGAAGTTATCACCACCGGAGGTGGACATGATACCAGCTTCAGAGACAAAACTAACTGCATCTAGTGCCCAAGTTGCAATGCTTGCGACATCTTCCACAGAAACTTGCGCACTTGGTGTTGTGGATTTTCCTGCGACGGTTACCATGTTTTTGAGCATGATAGCTGCTTCTTGTCGTGTGATGCTTGCATAGGGATCGAATTTTCCTGCTTCTTTACCACTCACGATGCCAAGTGCTTTTGCTGCGATGATCACCGAGCTAGAGGTATCGACGAAGGGGTATTCTGCGATGTGTGCGTCGAGAGATTTTCCAGTTTTAGATAAAACCAAAGCTTCTACATCGGTATCGAGCATCACAGATAGAGATTCCACTGCGAGATACGCAAAATCTGCACGAGTAATGTTAGCAGTGTACATATTTTGTAGGGAAATAGGGACAAGTCCTGCTTCGATGGACTCTACCACAAGGGGAACTGCCCAATCGCTCATGTCATCTGCAGTTGGAAGTTCTGGTGTGTAGTCAATTTTACCATAACCCACCAAACCATCTTCACGGATGGTCACTGTTGTGGAAGGGGAAGACAAGGTTCCATCATCGAGAATGTATGCTGAAGTATCAACGTTTTCTGCGCCTTGCACTGGGTTACCTTTGGAATCAATGACTTGCGCATTGCCATCTTTGACAACAACGGCTAGACCTGTGCTTCCAAAGAGACTTGCGCTGTCGTACTCAAATGGGATTGCAACACTTCCGTCTGCATTTAGGAAGCCGTATTTACCATTTTGAGTTGCCCAAATGAGTCCAATAGAGGTATTAAGCAGTCCGTCGTATGCGAAAGAAATGGCTGTGCTACCATCTTTGTACACACCACCGTAGACTCCATTTTTGGAGAGCATCGCAATTCCACTCATTCCAAAAAATTCTTGTGTTGTGTAAATTTGGTTGTAATAATATCCCTCATATTGAGGTTCGATTGCCCAAGTCATGGTCTCTACATCGAGGAAACCG
Source organism: Eubacteriales bacterium (assembly GCA_044432785.1). GTDB lineage: Bacteria > Bacillota > Clostridia > Oscillospirales > Oscillospiraceae > JAWXUK01. The sequence continues at coordinate 6,691 of JAWXUK010000025.1, forward strand.
AACTTATAGTCCTCATCCCAGTCAGTTGCTACATAGAGGGGAAGAAGTCCTTGGTTGACAGCAAAGTTTTGTCCAATTTCGGCATATTCACCCATGGTTTCTTGCACATAATTACGAAGATCCTCTGTGCTATAGGCAGCTCCATCAAGCGAAATGCTCATTCCTGGATAATAATAATTGGAAATGACCCAAATCCCTTCGTTGTAGGGGGCAAAACTTGCGTCTTCTAGTGCTTTTGCCGCAACTCCACTGGTGTTAATGGCATAACCCATCATATCACCAAAAATAACAGCGTATCCATTGTGGAATAAAGTTGATGTGAGCTGATTTTGATCCACTTTGTCCCAAATTTCAGACACAATATCTTCCCCATTATGGCTTGCTTGTGTATAGTTACCATTGGTATCCACCACACCGTAGGTGAGATAGATGTGTTCCCCACTGTAGTTTCCGGATTCCCATGTTTCGGTGAAGCGTGTTCCTACCACGGCATATCCTTCGTTGAAATGTCCTGCGTCGTCATAGAGAAAGTCGACGACAACTTGGTTATCTTGGTTGATATAGCCCCATTTGCCATCTTTTTTGACAGCAGCGAGCCCATTCGAGAAACTGGATCCATCCTCATATTGTGGTGCGATGATTTCCTCATATTTCAGTGTACCATATTCTTTATCAGTTGCAAAAGAAACGGTCGCAAGGGAGAGGGTCATGCTAGATGCAAGGAGTAGGCTTAGAATTTTTTTCATCTGTGTTACCTCTTTCTTATATTGTAAAAAAATTACATCTTAGTATACCATAATTCCTTCCATGATGCTACTGTCATTTTACCCAAAATTTTCCACCGGTTGGTAAGCTAACACAGAAAAGAAGGGCAGCCCCCCCTTACTGGTGGACCTGCCCTCATAAATAGACTCCCTCCCCATTGGGGAGGGAGTCTATATCGAGTGATTGTGATTCTTTTTTACCCTTTCGAAGGTGAAACTCTGACTGGATTTTTTATTTCCCTTTGATGTGGAGTTCGAAAAATTCTTGGTCGGGGAGAGGACGAGAGTAGAGGTAGCCCTGCCCGTAGGCGCAGTTTGCCGAACGGAGAAATTCTGCCTGCTCCTCGGTTTCGATCCCTTCGGCGAGGGATGTCGTGTTATCGAGTTCGTTACACATCGAGAGGATATTGCGCACGATGATGCTATTTTTGCTGTTGGTCGTGACGTTATCCACCAAACTTTTATCGATTTTGACCTCATCCACTTCGATTTGAGCGAGGGTGATGATATTGGAATAGGCACAACCGAAGTCGTCGAGGGAGAGTCGGAAGCCCTTGGATTTGAAGTCTTGAATGAGGGTGGCACCCACTTCGTTTTCGACGAGTCCTACCCGTTCTGTGATTTCGATGATGATGGCATCGTGTTCGAGCCCATATTCATCAAGGATTGCCGTGATGGTTTCCACGATGCCGTGCTCCATTAAGGTGACCCGACTGAGGTTGACCGAAATGGGGAGGATTCTGCCGTATGGTTTCCACGAGACCAAAAGTTTGCACACTTTTCGGATGACGAAGAGGTCGACATGTCGGATAATGGAGTTTTTCTCGTACAAGGGGATGAAATGATCGGGGAAAATCATTTTTTGAAGGTTTCCATCAAAGCGACGGATGAGCGCCTCTGCGCCTATTAGTTCATTTGTTTTGAGGTTGACTTGGGGTTGGAGGTAGACCAAAAATTCGTCTTCGGCGATGGATTTGAAGAGATCTCGCAGAATTGCATCCGAAATATTTTGATTTTGCGCCCCGACATCGGAATAATAGCTCTGTTTATTGATGATCATCACGGTATCTGCCACTTTGATGAGCTTATTGAGGTCGTAATTGTTCGACTCCCATGTGTGGCCGATGGAGAATTTGATTTCGTTGTTGGTGGATTTGAGGCGCTGTTGTAGCTCTTCCACCTTCTCTTCGAAGTCCTCTTTGCTCCAATTTTCTACGAAGCCGAAAAATTCATCTCCACTGATGCGATAAAATTCTTCGGTGAAAAATTCTCGCAGTTGGGTGGCAGTTTTCTTGATTTGGGTATCCCCCTCTTCAAAACCGAAATAATCGTTGGTTTTGCGCAGTCCGTTGAGGTTGATACAAAGGACACCGAGGGTTTCAGGTGGATTTTTGGTGAGTTGAGCGAGCCGTTTGCCGTATTTTGTACGGTTGGCGAACCCTGTGAGTAGGTCGATTTCGTTGAGGTTTTCGAGGGTTTCCTTCATGCTTGCCTGATTGAAGCGATCCGAGACAAATTGTTCGACTGCTTTGAGGAGACGCTCGTCTGAGATCGGTTGATCTGTATTGCTCATCCCTAAGAATCCGAAGAGAGTGCCGTCTTTGTTCCACAATTTGCACAGGATGATGTTGTGGAGCCCCTGTTCTTTCAAGGTTTGGTAGGCTGGCACGTCTTTATAGAAATTGGGGGCATAGAGATCGAGGGTGAGGTTTTCGGCTTTGCCGTCATCCCACAACCATTCTTCGAAAAGCGAGTCGTAGAGGGGATCGTGGGAGGTCTGTCCCTCTTTTGGGTTGGCGATGTATTTGGTTTCGAAAATATGCGCCTTTTGGGTGGCGATAAAGGCATTTTCACACCCATAATAGTCGCAAAGGCACTCGAGGAAGCCTTGGATGTAAGTTTCTTGGTCTTGAATGGCGAGGATTTCGAGGCAACGGGTCATTGCGAGGGCGAAGGAATCCTGCGTCTTATCACGGATATCACTCTCGGAGGTGGTGAAGTATTTTGTGAGGATCAGGCGAGATCCACAGATATCGAGAAGTACGCTATTAGACCGCAAGTGGGAGTTTAACCCCTCGCTATAGATGCGTTTCTCGATATATTCCCCCTCTTGCAATTCACTTTTGGAGGGGATATCTGCTTTGTCGATGATTCCTTGGAATACTTCTTGAGGGGATCTGCCGTGGTAGTCGCCGAAAATTTGGAATCGACGTTCAAGTGCATAATTTAAGAAGAGGAGCTCCTCGGTCGTGTAATCGCTGACAAAACAGGGGTTGGCACAGTCGTTAAGGGTTTTTTCTAAAAATTGAATGACGTCCACACGATCTCACCTTTCTCTCTTTTTTTCAATTAGCTTTAGTATACCACAAATATCTGGAAATGTCTACCTTTTTGGGGATTTTTTAACCGAGTGACCTTTTGCGCAAATTCCTCATAGATTTCTGGTGATTTCCCCATGGGAATTTGGTGGTCGATCTTGGCTTATTTTACGTATCTTGAGACAAAAAACGAAAACAACACCCCTTTTAAAGCATTGTTTTCGTTTTTATAGTATGTTTAGTTATGTCAATATTTTAGGAAGCCATCAGCTTAGCAATTTATTCACTGCTAGCAACATTCTTTCAGGTTTGAAGGGTTTGACGATAAAATCTCTTGCGCCTAGTTTTAATGCTTCGTGAACCAAAGCCTCTTGACCCATGGCAGAACACATTAAAATAGTGATGTTTTCTTCTATTTTTCGCAGTACCCGAATGGTTTCTATTCCATCTAGTTCAGGCATTGTGATATCCATAATGATCAGATCTGGTCTGTGCTCGTTGTACATATGGACTGCTTCTTGGCCACTTCCAGCTTCAATGATATCTGTATAATCATTCGCTACCAGCAAATCTCGTATCACTTTTCGCATAAATATGGCATCATCGACGATAAGTATCTTGCTCATTTTCATTTCTCACCTCTTTTCAATCGCCAAGCTAGAACCGTGCTGACAGGGTAGCACAGTTTATTTAGCGTAGATTTGAACAGATTCTTCAAAGAACAACGGCAAATAGTGGCTTATTTCAACAAAATTGCATTTTCATCCCTTGTGAAAAACAAAGAAAATCAGGCCGATTGCACCTACTGTTTTGTGAAGAACCATTCTTATTAATCTTAGTATACCATATATTGGAAGGGTTGTCTAGTATACAACGAAAAAAGTTTACCAGTTTGTGGAGAACTAGACATTCGCTCTGTAACATGGTATAATAGAATCATCTATGCTGCTATCTTGATGATCCTTCAAGTGTGAGGTTCATGGTGGATCCTCCTCTGTCCCTCGTGCTTTTATTTGGGAATTTTCCCACATTGATACCCACAAGTGCAGTATCTAGCAATATGCAAAAAGGAGCGTTTTTCATGAGAAAAGTGGATCTTAACAGCGATTTAGGGGAAAGTTTTGGTGCCTACACCATTGGTCTTGACCATGCCGTACTCCCTGAGATTTCCTCGGCGAATATCGCCTGTGGTTATCATGCCGGGGATCCTCTGGTGATGGATGCCACCGTTGCTGCTGCGAAATCTGCTGGGGTTGCCATCGGAGCCCACCCCGGTTTTCCCGATTTGCAAGGATTTGGTAGACGCAACATGGTCTGTTCCCCCTCGGAAGTGAAGGCCTATATTCAGTATCAAATGGGGGCACTTCTCGCCTTTACTACGGCACATGGAGTGAAGTTACAACATGTTAAGCCACATGGCGCCCTCTACAATATGGCTGCAAAAGATCGTGAGATCTCGCTTGCCATCGCTGATGCCATTGCCTCGGTGGATGGTTCGGTGATTTTGCTCGGTCTTGCCGGCAGTGCCATGCTGGATGCGGCTCGTGAGGTCGGGCTTGCTGTTGCCTGCGAAGTCTTTGCCGATCGTGCCTACCAAAAAGATGGCAGTCTGGTCCCTCGTAGTCAAGAGGGGGCTGTCATTCACGATACTGCACTTGCCATCTCTCGGACCGTGGATATGGTGACAAAAGGCTGTGTTACCACCATCACCGGAGAGGAAATCCCCCTCACGGTGGATTCCATCTGCGTTCATGGCGACAACCCACAAGCCGTGGAATTTGTGAAAAGTATTCGAAGAGCGTTGCAAGCAGAAGGGGTTGAAATTGCCCCTTTATCCCAAGTGATTTGACTGGTTGAAGGAGGAGTGTCCCATGAACCATGTGCGATTTCTGTTGGGGGGAGATTGCGCGATTACAGTGGAATTCGGCAACGAAATCCGTCCTGAAATCAACCACAAGATCCGTGCCCTCTCTTTCTCTCTGGCCAAAAGTGGGATATCGGGGGTTCGGGAACTGGTCCCCACCTATCGCTCGCTGATGATCCATTATGACCCTGAAATCCTTTCTTATTCTACGCTCGTCCATCACCTTGAAGTGCTTTTGCAAGGACTGGAGGAGGTGGCACTTCCCCCTAGCACCGTCTTGGAAATTCCTGTCCTCTACGGTGGGGAGGGAGGGCCTGATCTGGACTTTGTGGGTAGCTACAATGGAAAATCTGCACAGGAAGTGATAGATCTGCACAGTTCTGCCGAATATCTCATCTATATGTTGGGGTTTACCCCCGGTTTTTCCTATTTAGGGGGGCTTTCTGACGAGATTGCTACCCCTCGACTTGAGACCCCGAGGGTGAAAATTCCTGCCGGCTCTGTGGGGATTGCCGGGTCGCAAACCGGAATTTATCCCATTGACTCCCCTGGGGGGTGGCAACTGATTGGCAGGACACCTGTGAAACTCTATGACCCACATCGTGCTGTCCCTATTTTGCTTCAAGCCGGAGATTATATCCACTTTACCCCCATTGATCAGGATGAATTTGATAGAATCACTCAACTTGAAGCACAATCTGGCTATATTTGTGGCAGATATTCCAAGGAGGTGACACTATGAGCATCATGGTGCGACACCCTGGTATGCTAACCACCGTACAAGATTTAGGACGGACCGGATACCAACAATTTGGGGTTTCTGTCTCTGGGGCTATGGATCCTCGTAGCTGTGTCATTGCCAATATTTTGGTTGGAAATCAACGTGGGGAAGGGGTTCTGGAGTGTACCCTGATGGGGCCTGAACTGCAATTTGAGGTTGCCACCCACATTGCCATCTGTGGTGGGGAGCTCTCCCATCTTCTCTCGGGGCGACCTATCTCGACCTATCAGTGCCATTCTGTTTCTGCTGGGGATGTGCTGAAGTTTGGTGGGATCAAGACCGGAAGTCGTTGCTATGTTGCGATTGCCGGGGGGCTTGATCTCCCCCTCGTGATGGGGAGTCTCTCCACCGATCTGAAGGCGAAAATCGGAGGGTTCGAAGGACGAAAACTGGAAAAAGGGGATGTTCTCCCTCTGAAAAATCCCGATCAGGTGGTGAGAAATCTGCCCTCTCGCTTGATCTCTCCTGAGGTGCAGATTCATTCCTGTCACACCCTTCGGGTGGTGCTCGGTCCTCAGGACGACCTCTTCCCATCGGAGAGCCTTGCCACCTTTTTTCGAGAGACCTATACCCTCACCTCGCAGTCGGATCGGATGGGGTGTCGCTTGGATGGGGTGGTCCTCGAGCAGATTGGAGACGGGAATATCATTTCTGATGGGATTTCTTTTGGTGGGATTCAGGTCCCAAAAGAAGGTAAGCCCATTATCATGCTTGCCGATCGGCAAACCACCGGAGGATATCCCAAAATTGCTGGTGTAATTTCGGCAGATTTTAGGCTTTTAGGTCAGCTCAAAGCTGGGGATCGGGTGCGATTTGTGCAGGTGACCATCGAGCAAGCGCACGATGCCCTCGGTTGCCAAAATGCGAGCTATCGTCTGCTTGAAAAAATGCTGAATGTATAAATAAGGAGAAAATATATGGCCTTTGATATTACCCCCTATGTTTCGATGTCCCCAAACGAGGTGCGTCTTGCCATTCGAGAGCAGAAAATCGACTTTCCCACTGCCGGGATGTGCGCCGGCTATGCCCAAGGGAATTTGGTGATTTTACCCCCTGAATATGCTGAGGATTTTAAGTCTTTCGCTCAGAAAAACCCCTTTCCTTGCCCTGTTTTAGAGATCATTGAAGGTACCCCCGCCACCCATGCCATGGGGAAAGGAGGGAATATTGCAAGGGATATTCCTCGGTATCGGATTTATCGAGACGGTGTCCTCGAAAAGGAGGAGCTCGACGTGTCCTCCTACTGGAAAGAGGGCTATGTTGGCTTTCTCATCGGCTGTAGTTTTTCCTTTGAAGAGAGTCTGATCCAAGCCGGAATCGAGGTGCGACATATTGCGCAAGGGTGTAATGTTCCTATGTATAAAACCAACATCCAAACCGTGAAAGTTGGGGTTTTTGAGGGGCCTATGGTCTGTTCGATGCGACCTATGACCCCCGAACATGCCAAAATCGCCCATGAAATCACCGAAAAGCTGCCAAACGTTCATGGTGCTCCCATTCATATGGGGGACCCCCTCGACCTTGGAATTTCTGATCTAACCAAGCCCGATTATGGCGACCCCGTGGAGATTCGGGAGGGAGAGATTCCCGTGTTTTGGCCCTGTGGAGTTACCCCACAAGCTGCCATCGAAAAAGCGAAGCTACCTCTGGTGATTACCCATGCGCCTGGGCATATGTTCCTCACCGATATTCCAAATCATCAACTCAATGACTACCTAGAATCCCATAAGGGATAAGGTTTTCTCTGCAAACTCCTCTTTTTCCGTTTGGGATGGGAGGAGTTTTTTGTTCCCTCTTTTTTGCGAACATCAATATTTCATCGTAAATTTTTAATAAATTATCTGATTTACCTATTTTTTATGCAAAAATATTGCTAAAACTTTGTGACGGGTGAGTACATAACCTTGCTTATCCTATATTTTTCGTCAAAAATGGTACACAAGAGGTGCTTTTTATGGTATGATAGATGTGAAGAGTTATAATGATCTCAAGCATATCTGAAATAGGAAGGAGCATACCTATGATAAAAAGAATGCTTGCACAAATTCTGTCCCTCGCCATGATGGTACAGATGGTTGTCCCTGTCATGGGGTCGAGTTTTGGCAGTGATTGGACGGTGCTAGATGCGACTGCTAGCAAAGATGCCCCTCAATACTACCTAGCTGACAACCAAGTACTCACGTCCACCTTTCAATTTAACCATACGAACGGTGCCACTCTCGACCTAAATGGGTACGAGCTCTCCAACAGTGGCACCTCTTCGGTACTTCAATTTAGTGTAAGTAACAAAATACTCACCATTCAAGATAGCAAGGCAACAGGTATCATCACAGGTGGGAGTGCTGCTACTAACGGTGGTGGGATGTATTTTGGCAGTGGTACCTGCAACATGAATGGTGGTTCCATCGCTGAAAATACGGCTAGGAATAATGGTGGGGGGGTGTTTTTCTCCACAGGCACACTCACCATGACTGGTGGTGAAATTTCAGAAAATACGGCAGGTAACTACGGTGGTGGTGTATATTTACACACCAATCAACCAGAATTCTACATGTCGGGTGGCACCATAACGGAAAATATCGCTGACAATGGTGGTGGGGTCTACCTGACCGAGAAATCTATGTTCAACATGTCGGCTGGCACCATCACAGGCAACAACGCACAGGGGGCTAGCAATAATGGCAAAGGTGGTGGAGTTTACGTAACAGGTAACTCTACCTTGAGCCTATCTGGTACGGCTGAGATCTCTGGTAACACTGCGAATATCAGTAGCAGTGGTGGAGGTGGAGGGGTGTATTTATCTAGTACCTCGTCCATGCACCTATCTGGCAAGGCTGCTATCACTGGCAACACTGTGACGACCAGTAATAGTAGTGGTGGGGCTGGCATATATGTGGCAAATGGTGCTACCCTTGGCATAGCAGATAGTGTGCAAATTACTGGGAACACCCTAGCCAATGACAGGTTTAACAATGTCTATTTGGAAACTGGTTCCATCATTACCATCGAAGGTGACTTGGATACCACTGCTCGGATTGGGGTTTCCACACAAACAGCCCCTACGGTTGACAGCCCTGTGGTCTTTACTTCTGGGGCAAGCTCCTGTGCTACCAGTATGGACAACTTTATTTCGGATAACCTCGTGTATACCATTGCATTGTACAATGATGAATATGCGCTTCACTATGTCCCTCCCACCTTTGGTGGTGGTAGCGGAACAGATGCTGACCCCTATCTCATCAAAACCGTCACGGATTTAGAGATTTTATCTGCAGCTGTGAATGGTGGGTTTCGAAATAGCACGAATCTCTCTTATGCCACATTGAACTACACTCTGGCAAACGACCTTGACCTTTCTGGGATTCCAAACTGGATTCCCATCGGGGATTCTACGAATAAATTTAACGGTACCTTTGACGGAAACGGCAAGACCCTAAGTCACCTTACCATCCATAGTACAAATGACTTTCAAGGTCTTTTCGGATGTACTTATTCCAATGCTGTAATCAAAAATCTTGCTCTCACGGATGTACATATTGTATCCTCCTCTAGTAATGTGGGGGGTATGGTTGGGCAGAACGAAGGTATCATTCACTCTTGCTCGGTATTGGGCACCATTACGGGCAATCAGAACGTCGGTGGTATTGCAGGATCTCATTCCAATTCCATCCTAAACTGCTATCAACGTGCCAACGTCACTGGTACTGATGACAGTGCAAATGTTGGTGGAATCGCAGGGACCATCACCTCTGCCTCTGCCTCTGCCTCTGCCAAACTACAAAACTGCTATAGCACTGGGGCTGTATCTGGTACTGGATCGTCCCCTAATGTGGGTGGTATCGTGGGGCAAATGGTTGCTAGTAGTTCCGTTACAAACAATTTCTGGAATGGAACTGTGACCGGTGATAGGGGAATTGGATATCCCTCCAACACAGGAGCAGATAAAATGGATACAACCGATGAAGCGATTGCCATCCTCCTCTCTGACCTGAGTGGTTGGGTGTCAAATAACACTGGAAATGGCTGTGAGGAATGGAAAATCATGAGCCTGCGCAATGATGGATATCCTATCTTCGCAAGCACTATGGTCTCCCTTGACCATACCCATTTCGACGTGACCCTTCCCACCAGTGATCAACCAGCCACTGTCACGACTTTGGTTCACCCTGAGCCAACCTACGAGCTACGATATGTTGGGATCGGTGCCACAACCTATGAGCCAAGCACCACCCCTCCCACAAGTCCTGGTGCTTATACCGTTACCATTATCGTGACGGTAGATACCAATTATTATGAGGCGACACTCACCGACCCAAGTTGGACTTTCGCCATCGCATCCCCTTCCTCCTCTGCTCTTCCTAATCTATCCAATATTCCAACCAGTTACACCAATACGGTGCCCTCTTCCTCCCACGGGTCCACCAAGATTAGTCCTGTGCGTGCTCTACCTGGGACAACCATTCTGATCACCCCCTCCCCCGAGGATGGATTTGAAGTGGGGGGCATCTCGGTCACCGATGGCAGTGGGAAGACGATTGCTGTGACCTCGCTTGGAGATGGACGTTTTTCCTTTGTGCAACCTTCTGGGTCCGTCTCTGTTACGGTGGACTATGTGCCCGAGGGGCAAGGAGGGAATTTCGAAGAGGATTCTGAATCCCCAGAAGATCAAGGTTCTGAGGAGGAGATCCCCCCTGATCTGCCGAATTTTGTGGATATTCCTTCCCATGAATGGTACTACAATTCGGTCTATCAGGTCTATTCCCTTGGGCTGATGTCGGGGACGAGTAGCACCACCTTCTCTCCCACTGCCACCACCTCTCGTGGGATGATTGCTACCATGCTCTACAACCTATCGAGTGCAGAGTATACTGGGGCGACTGCGCCCTTTTACGATGTGCCGACCACCGAATATTACGCAGTTCCCATCGCTTGGGCGCAGTATCACGGATTTATCTCGGGGTATGGCGATGGCTCGTTTGCTCCTAATGGTGCCATTACGAGGGAGCAATTAGCGCTGATTTTATATAACTTTGAGAAAAGTTTTTCGGAAAATACCATCGATACCACGCATACTCTGAATTTTTCGGATATATCCGAGGTGAGTGATTGGGCTATGGTGGCTTTGCAATGGGCGACGGCGAACGGTCTGCTCAGTGGGAAGGGCGAGAATCGTCTGGAACCCAAAGCAACCGCTATGCGTGCTGAAGTGGCACAGATTTTTGTGAATTATGCCCGGTTAATGGTCGATAGATAGCATAAAAGACGAAGCGAGTGAACTCGTTTCGTCTTTTATATGGGTTACGCTTGGATTTGGGTGACGTAATCTTTCGAGACGTAGCCCGTAATTCCGTGATATTCTATCAAAAACCAATCTTGCCAGTCATTAACGATGGAGATGATGGTGCCGTCGGGGATTTTGGCGAGGATTTCTGCTTCGGTGGTGGGTTGCGCCCTTAGATTGAGATACCAGCT
>JAWXUK010000026.1:0-16739 GCA_044432785.1 Eubacteriales bacterium
ATTATGGGGGGATGGAAGTGCGCTACGCAGTTTAAGCCAGTTTGCGCTACTCAATGATAATGAGATGCTAGTGACCTCGCAAGCCAATGGATTGATCCTTCATAATTTGGATAGCAGTATCTTCTTTGAACTGGAAAAGGGAAGTTATTACAATAGTTTTCCAATACCAAACCAAAATGGCAACTTTATGGTGCTCGGCTTTGATACCACAAATTACGTCTATTCCGATGCTGATTTGGTATGGGCGAAGTTCTATGAAAAAGATATTGATGCTGCCAGTACGGCTGTGCGTGAGGAATTGGTGATCAGTTACATCCAAAGCCTGAGCAACCTCTATTGGCAACATACCCACAATCTTGGATGGGATAACTCAGGGACACTTTCAGTGCTTAGCACGACAGAGGCGCAAAAGGAGGTCATTGCTCGTGCTGAGAACCTCTTCTTCAAGGATGAGAGTACCCTGACTAACGAGCTTCGCCTCATTTTAGCAGAATGTGGCCAGAGAACAGAAACCGAGAATATTTTGGTGGCTGTGGCTGAACTAAGACGAGAAATGGTGAATCGTGTCGCTGGGGTGAAGACTTTATTCGATTTGGCAGGAATTATTCGTACGCCACTTCAAACAAGCGATCCCAACCTATTGCAACTGGAATATGAGATGCTTTATGCGAACTATACCTATCGATTGGAATCCCTCTTGGTGGAGGCGTACTTGCGTCAGCTCGTAGGACTTGAGAAGGACTATGAGCAGCTTGGAAGTCAATTAGATCAGGCTTTGGAAGAAGGGTCGGCCATTCCAGAGGAGGCTTGGGACCTGTTAGAAGAGTTAGAAGCCGAGATTTTGAGCAGTGGTGCAGATAATATCACCCTTGATGATGACTTTTCGAGCTATTATGATCGAGAAACCACCTTTGAAGAGTATCAAGGGGAGAATTTGAAGTATCTCTATCTCCTCATGCAACTTAGTTTCGTTCACGATTCTGCCAATAGTGGATGGAGCGGAGCCATGACCGTGGAGCAAGAACGACTGGCACTGATTTCAGCATCTCAAAGCGATGGATACACCGATATTTTAGATATCCTTGCAGCGAGGTTGCCTGAGGGGACCGATTGGGATCTCTATCTTGCCGAATTGCTACACAAAGTCAACCCCTACAATGCATTGGGGACTGCGATGGTGGCAGTGGAGGAGCTCTGCGACCTCGTGGAGATCGAGACCACACTTTCTACTGAAATTTTAGAGAAAATGACCTCGATTTATGATATAATGGAACTGGAGTCCCTGATTATAGAATACAACATCACCAAAACAAAATATCAAGGTTCCGTCGAGGCAAGTGAGTGGGAGATCTATCAAACCACTTCCTTTTCTACCATGCGAGATCGAGAAGCCTTCTTTTATGCCAGTGCATTTTACGATATTGTGGTCGATTACGACAACGCCTATGAACTGGATAAACCCGAAGGTGCTATCAGTTGGGATAGCAAGCTGCGAGCCATCATCCTTGCCTGTAGTGGACTATCACTGCTAGACACGCAACTTTCCTAAACCTCCAATTCAGGGAGGCACGCCCCCTCTTCGAAGGAAGAGCAAGGTTTGTGCTACCTGTGAGGATAACCTACCCACCTATATTATTGAAGGAGAACACAAAATGGAAACAAAATTTGACTACAACGGAGACTGTCTCACCATCACCCTAGAGGGCCGTCTTGACGGAATTTCTGCCCCTAAACTGGATGCAGAGTGCAAAATAATTGGGGAAGAGGTCAAGAAAATCATCATTGAGATGAAGGATCTGCGTTTTGTGGCTTCGGCTGGTCTGCGTGTCATCTTGAAACTGCAAAAGACCATGAACAAACAGGGCTCGATGGAGATTCACAACGTGAAGGAAGAGATTATGGACGTCTTTGAGCTCACTGGTTTTGCCGGGATCCTCACCTTTGTCAAGGACTAAGTGAGCTGTGAAAAAGTAGGGCTATGCCCCACTTGATTGCTTTGGTTTTTGGGGAAACCATGGTTTTTACCACCTCAACGGTGAGATATAGCCATGACAGAGAACAAAAATGAGAGCACCTCACAGATTTTTGTGGGGTGCTTTTCTGGAAGTAAGGGAGAGTTTCTGCACGAGTGGATAACTTTGCACTTGAGTGGCTGATGTGACTGCACGAGTGGTCAGTTTTATGCACGAGTGGCAGGGAAAATCCCTTGCAATTCGTTCGGATTTGTTATATAATGCCATTAGAGATGAAAAGAATTGCGAGGTGGATCCCTAGATGATTTAAAAGAACTGTGAGGTGATTCCCTGTGAATTTCATCCAACAACTTTTTACGGCGAGAGAGTATTACAAAGAAAAAGAAGCCTATCGCCAAGAGGGAATTCAACTTCAAGCAGAGCTAGAAAAGAAGCGAAACAGCGCTACGGACCCACAAGCTCGTGAGAAAATCGAGCTGGAATATCGCAATGAGAAGGCAGCAGATTATGGCACACGGAAACCAGAACGAACCGAGAACTTTGGTTTTTGGGCGAAGTTGTTTTTTCGAAAGAAGTTATCTGCTCCTGAGATGCAAAAGCAAGCAGAGGTTGAGAAACAGTTTTCATATGCCGAAGAAGATCAGAAAGATCGTCTAAATAAGCTGGAAAATTCTATTAAGCGAGATGAATCCATCGCTAGAGGAGAACAAATTCGCTCGGAGCACAACCTCAATTCTGCAAAGAAAGCCATTCCAGCACTGCAAAACGCCTATCGAGAAGAAAAGTTGCGTCGGAAGAGACACATTGCAGCTCGAGTTTCTGTATTAGGTGTGGATCAAGAGGGGAGGTTAAATACCCTTCCCAATGCAAAGTTAGAGCGATTGGCACCGGTTCTCATGAGAGGGAATTTGTCGGAGGATGAGTGCAAAGAGCGCTATGGTGTGCTCAAAGAGTTATCCGATCAAATTGCACTTAGAAATGGGATGACCGGTGGACTGGTTGGAGATGATTCGCAATTCGATCAAGATGCCTACGCTATGGCGATAAGCAAAATGCAAGGATATTTGCAACCTGCCGTCAACGAGGTGCTCTCGATTGATCTGACTAAAATCAATGGATCGAATCTTGATTGGTACACAAACGAGGTTGCCTCTGGTACGATTCAGAGTAATTACATGTTTATGGCGCTCTCGGATTTGAAGGCAGAGAATATCTGTCCTGAGCTCTATCAACAATTAGGTTTGGTTGGGTCGGAAATACACACTCGAGGGCTGATTTTATCGGCATCACAAAACCTAGCACGTGGTGCCATGGTGCAGGAATTAAGGGAAAATCTGACCCCTGAGGTCTTTGACACGCTATTAGACAAAGAAAACCGAGTGGATATGTCCATAAGCGATGATATGAAGAATGGGACGAAATCATTTTCTGATGCAATTGACGAAGTGATTGAAAATGCAGGAAAATTAAGCAAACAGTACTTCAATGGTGCCGTGAATGGATATCAATTGCTAGAAGCAGCGGTGGCGAACAATGCAAAGATAAATCAAGAGGCTTTGCAGATGCCACACCTTCAAAACCCGACGAAGGTGGAGAGAAGGACCCGTGTGTCCCAAGACAGCAAGGAGATTGAGAGGAGCGCTCGAAGTACAGAGCAGCAATCTCTTGAAGAGGGTCAATCCACACAAAGAGCGAAGATGGATTTTGACCGATTTAGCCAAATACATGGGACCCACCAGCAAAAGTCTACACCCAAAAAAGCAGAAAACCGGATCATGACAGAACCTACGAAATCAGGTCTTAATAAATAACTGCGCACTATAATATTGATCACAACGGAGCAATCCGCTTTGATAACTCAACGTAGCACATACACATATTCGAATTTTAGGAGGATTTTTTATGGATTTTACAGCAGTCGTAGCCCCAGTCGTAGCGCTAATTAATAGTCTTATGGCACCTGCCTTGGCACTTGTGGGCTCCCTTGGCTCACTATATTGCATTATGCTTGGCGTGAAATTTGCCAAAGCAGAAGAACCACAAGAAAGAGAGAAAGCTAAGGGCGCTCTCAAAAACGCAATCATCGGATTTTTGCTCATCTTCGTCTTGATGGTGGTACTAAATCTATCAATGGAGCCTATGCTTGCATGGGTTCAAGACCAAACCGGCACCTAATATACCATATCTTGCCTGATAGCTACAGGCGAGATCGCAATTTTTACGTTGAGTGGCCACTTAAAACCGTTACAGAATGTGCTGTAACGGTTTTTTTATTTGCGAGAAAGGGAAGAAAAAAGATGGAAGTTTACCTTCCATCTTTTTTCATAGATTATGCAAAAAGTCCAAGAAAACTGGCAAGTAGTTGAGAGAACCAGCTTCTATTTGTAGTGTCCGGAGAGGCGAAAGCACCCTCTGGCATGGGGTCCCCTTCGGGATCAAATGCATCAGTTAAATCAGGGATTTCTTCCACGAGGACGTAGTTTCCATTCTCGTCTTCGACATATTCGTAGATAATTCCTTCGGGGACAGGGTTAGAGGTTGCTTCATAGACATCGAGGGGGATACCACATTCCATGGGAGCCTCATCGGAAGCGAGGGAGGTTGTGGATAAAGTGCTGAAAATCAGAGCAGTGGCGAGGGAACGAGCGAGGATGTTGGTTGCATTCATAATAAAATACTCCATTCTAGGGTGAAATTAACACGATTGAAGTGCCATAGTACTTAGACGTTGTTTGAGAGCAAAAGTTCCCATTATTTGAAAAATATAAAAAAATTTGAGAGGAGAAGGGGGAGAGGCAATGGCATGGGCCCCTCTTGCTTCGTAAGTGGATTTGTGGTATGCTAAAAAAGTGGGGAAAATTTGTAACCTCGTTCCGTATTTTTCCCACTTTATAGATAAGGAGGTTGAATGAAATGCTAGATGATACTGAGATTATCGCACTTTACACAAGTCGAGAGCAATCTGCAATCGGAGAAACCAAGAAAAAATATGAGAGAAAATTAACCGGCCTGTGCTATAAAATTCTAGGAAGTTCGGAGGAATGCGAGGAGTGCGTGAATGACACATATTTTGAGCTATGGGACAAAATTCCACCTGAAATTCCAGTGTATTTATTTGGATACATGGCGAAGATTTGCAGATTTATTGCATTTGGGAGGCTTGACTACCTAAAAGCGAAAAAGAGATCTGCAGATATTATAGCACTAACGGAGGAATTAGAAACCTGTATTCCTGATAAAAGTGCTGAAATTTCAGTGGATGAAATGGGACTTACCCAGATACTCGAGCAGTTTTTAGAGGGGATTTCGAAGGAGAAACGGTTGATATTTTTGCGAAGATATTGGTTTTCGGATAGTATTGAGGAGATTTCTAAAAGATTTGAGTGTAGTGAGAGTAAAGTAAAAACGAGTTTGTATCGGACACGGCAAGAACTGGAAATTCATCTAGGAAAGGAGGGGATCACAGTATGAACGGAATTGATATTTATGAGGGGTTAGGACATATTTCAGATAAAATGATACAAGAAGCAGAGCAAACCACAGGGAAATTATCCTCAAAAAGTTGGATCAGGAAGGGCTATACGGCTATGGTGGCTAGTATTGCACTGGTTGTGGGGATTGGGTTATCAGACAATAGTGGCAGTGATGGTGTGAAACCTGAAGATTTTGTAGATGAGCTGGGTGGGGTAAGTGGGTCTAGCAGTGAAATGACTGGTTCAAGTGAAAGTTCTAGTGTTACAGGGGAAACTCAAACAACTGATAAATGGGAACAAGTGTACACTGCTACGAAGCTAGAGAACGTAAAGGTAGAATTGCTTTCTTTGCAAAGTGAAGGGTTTCAATGCGTCGTACAGGAAACAAGTAATCCTGAAATTCACCCTGTTCATTCAAAACTTTTTGTTATTTTTGAAGAAAACACCACTGTTTTCACTTGGAATGGCGAAGAATTTTTATATAATGAACTGCAAGAAAATGCACTTGAATTAGGATGGGAAATTGGAACGTTGATTGAAGTGGATTATCTTTGTTACGAAGTAGATCAAGAAAATGGTTACAATAAAATTTATGCTGAAAATGTGAATGTTTTACATTAAAATTACGAATTATCGGTAAAATGAAAGGATGATAACAATGAATAAATTACTTACAAGCTTACTTACAACAACTTTAATACTTGGCACTTTAGCCTCTTGCGATCAAGGGGAGAGTTCTATTACAGCAGAAAATTTGATGAATAGCGTACAAAAGAGTGATATTCACGTTGAAATGCCTCAAGAGGGGGAATCGCAGGCGAAAATATTAGAGTTTTACTGTGATTTGCTTATAAATATCCATGAAATAGAGAGTGAGGGAAAAGAAAATATCATGATTTCTCCCCTTTCTATCGCAACAGCACTATCTATGACTGCGCTAGGTGCTCAGGGGGAGACGTTAACAGAAATGGAAGAGGTTTTTGGTCTTTCAAAGCTCGAAATGGCGAGTTTCTTATCGGTTTATAACAGTGAACTGCCTAGTTCTGACCTTGCTGAATTTCATCTTGCGAACTCTATTTGGCTCAAAGATGATCCTAGTTTGACGGTACATGACAGCTTTTTAGGTGATAATAAGGTTTATTTTGACACTGATACCTTTAAAGCACCCTTTGATTCAGAAACTTTGTTAGAGATCAATCAGTGGGTCGAAATCAACACAAATGGCATGATTGATAAGGTTTTAGAGGAAATTCCAGAAGATGCCATGCTGTATCTGATCAATGCACTGGCTTTTGAGGGAGAATGGGCAGAGATTTACAAGGAAAGCGAAGTGTATCAGGGAACTTTTACAAATTTAGATGGTACGAAAAGTGAGATCGAAATGATGCATTCCTCGGAAACTGGTTATTTAGAAGGGGATGGTTTTTCAGGTTTTTCCAAGTCGTATAAAGATGATACCTATCGATTTGTGGGTCTTTTACCTGAAATAGGAGTATCAACCGAGGAGATAATTGCTGAAATCAATGAAAATCCTCAAAAATTTATCGAACTGCTAGAGGATTCTAATGACTATGTGGACGTGGTTGGGATTCCAAAATTCAAACAAGAGTTTTCAGCTAAATTGAGCGAACCATTGCAAAAGATGGGAATGAATGCTCCTTTTCAAGAAGTTACTGCTGATTTTTCAAGAATGGCGACGTCTGAACAAGGAAATCTATTTATTTCTGATGTTATTCACAAAACTTTCATCGAAGTGGATGAACGTGGCACGAAAGCTGGTGCTGTCACTGCAGTGGAAATATCGACTGAAAGTGCGTTGATGGAAACAAAATCTGTCATACTAGATCGACCTTTTGTGTACTTTATTGTGGATACCGAGCAAAAATTACCTCTATTTATGGGGATCATCAATCAATTATAAGATAAAAAAGCAGTCTACCACTCGTATTGAAGTGGTGGACTGCTTTTTTTGGACTGGCGTCTTAAGAAATGAAGAATAAACTCGTCGCAAAATATCTGTAAACCTATCTGATAGTAAGCTTCATACCAAAATCCTGTAAGTAAAACTTTGATGGTATTTATAAAAAATGGGACAGCGCTGTCAAAGATAACAAAGTTTAACCTTGTCGCAGATCTGACAGGGGCGTGCGTCAGAGCGCAACCACGATCCCTAAGATACCACCAAATCCATACAGGAAAATGGGGTGGTAGTTTTTCGCAGGGGTGTGGCTGAGGACACCCCAAATCAGCAAACCAACAGCAACACAAGTGGGGGATAAGGATTTGACCACTGTTTCGTCCACTACGTGCTCCTTTAAGAAGGCGACATCTGCAACTTGTAAGCTTGCAGCGACTATCAAGGCGGCAGAAGCCGGGCGAATCCCGTAAAAAATGCCTTCGATCACTGGATTTCGCTCGAGCTGTTCTAGTGCCTTTGCGATTAATAGAATGAAAAGTACTGACGGGGCGAGGATTCCTAAGGTGGACAAGAGTGCACCTAAGTATCCTGCCGTTTCATACCCTACGTAGGTTGCCATGTTGATCCCAAGTGGTCCTGGTGTGGATTCTGAAACTGCTATCATATTTGTGAGTTCCCACGAGGAAAACCAGGAAGTGTTTGTACCTACTTTTTGTAGAAATGGAATGGTCGAGAACCCTCCACCTATGGCAAACATCCCCACTTTGAAAAATTCTATGAATAAAGCAGGAAAGAGGAGTAGTTTATTCCAATCGATCCACTGTTTCACATCGATGGTTTCCATGACGTCTACAACTACACTCTCTTCGAGGACATCTACCACGGTAATTCCCTCGATGAAACTGACCACATTGAAAATGGATGAGAACTCGAGTACGGCGATGACTCCAATAACTGGATAAAGATCGGTGAGATTACGTTTTCCATGGAGAATCAGGTAGCCCAAACAACCGGATAACATGATGAGTCCGATGGGGGAAGAGAGTCTGTCTAGGGTGGCGTGCATGGAGGGGAAGAGGTAGTTGAGCACCATGGAGGAGAAGACCCCGTAGAATAGCAGACCAGAAGGTTTATCTAAAATCGCCTGCTTGACCACGATCCATGCACTATGTCCGATGAGGACAGCGACGCAAATATTGACTCCATTTAGTCCGTGGGCGATCCATCCCTCGCTTGATGAGGATTGAAAGAGCTTACCGAGGGTTGTAATGATCACAAAACAGGGGCTTATCAGGCCGAAGGTCGCAACAAGGGCACCCTTGACGCCACACTGTTTTAGTCCGACAAAGGTTGCAACATTGACTGCAATTGTACCTGGAGTACATCGTCCGATGGCGAAATAATTAGCAAGTTCTGCTTCGGTTGCCCAACCTCGTTTGCGAGAGATGACACGTTGCAACACCGGCAACATAGAATAGCCACCACCAAAACTAGTGGCGCCTAAAGCGAAAAAGGTCACATAGAGATTCCATAAAATTGGCATAATTCCTCCGTGGTGGATGGGTTATTTGAGAGTTTTTTGCTTGGATTAATTCTGAGACTTTTGACATTTCTCTAGTAAAAACCACAACCAACACAATCTGAAAAGGATCAAATCATGCTGGTTGTGGGGGCTTGAATGACCCCAACACAAATGATATCATCTGCTAAAGCACTGGTATCAAAGGGTTTAGAGTTGTAATTGAAGAAATCTAAAACGTAAGCATATCGTCTTGTGCATTTCCCTAAACTAATTAGAACTCGCATTCTTTGCACTGATTCATAGCACAAGCAACTGATAAAATTATTCTAACAGAACAGAGCCAATCTGTCAAGAGGACAGTGGAATGTCAACCCTTTTCTGTACAATAATTTATCGAACCACTACCTCGGAAATCGCAAGGAGTCACATATCCTAAACTCCCGTGAAATCCCTTGGTATTGTACCAATGTAGTAAACGCTTCTGGGGATATGCAAGAGTCGGCATATCTTTGTGATGGAATATTTATCAGTATTCGCCCTGATAATTGCTATTTTCGAGCCATTATCAAGGCTGCTTGCTTTAAAATATCGTTCTCCATTTGTAATTGTTTATTCTCTTTGCGCAGGCAAATGAGCTCATTTTCTGCCTCTGTACGATATTCTTATTTTGTTGAAGCTTTCATTCGTTGAATTTTAGAATAAAAGATATTGCAAAGGAGTTTATAGGCATGAAAAAAATAAGTGTTATTATCGCAGTTATGTCATTGTTTACCCTACTCATAGGAGCATCATGGGTTTATGCAAACAAAGAGGTGGAAGAAGAATCACCTTTTACGGTGGAACAAATAGGCTTAGACATTGTTTTGAAAAATTATACTGGTAATGATTCTCACGTTGTAATACCTAGTGATGTCACAATCATTGGTATTTATGCCTTTATAGGTAATACGGACTTAGTTTCGGTAGTGATACCAAATTCAGTTACAAAAATTCAGGGTTCTGCTTTTAGTGGCTGTTCTTCCTTGAAATCGGTGGTGATACCTGATTCAGTGACTGAAATGGAGGGGATTATTTTCAATGAATGTGCTTCACTAGAACGAGTTATTATCGGTAATTCCGTGAAAAACATTGGTGAATTTACTTTTATTGACTGTAAATCACTAAAAGATGTGACTATTGGTGATTCAGTGTTGACGATAGGGAAAGGCTCATTTTCAGGCTGTACCTCCCTCGCTTCCATTACATTAGGAAAGAATATGACTTCTATTAGCTCTTGTTTGTTTTCTGGCTGTGTTAATTTGAAAGAAATTACAATACCAAACACAGTAACAAGCATTGGTGCTACTGTTCAAAGGCAATGAAGCACTGACTTCTATCACGTTGCCTGATTCAGTCACTTATATCACAGAAGATACTTACATGAATTGTTCAAATTTGACAGAAATCAAGGTAAATGTGGATAGTGACATCTTAGATTTGATTGATTCTGATTGATACCGAGAGCACGCACACCTTCAAGCACAAAATGGAGCGACTTCTCACACATCAACTAGAAGAAAAGTAAGATTAATCGAAAAAATTATTCCTGAAAATATGTACCATTTTATGAGCATTTGACAAGAAAGAACAAAAAGAAAGGAGATAAGTGACAAAAACACAAATTGCTACAAGACAGGATTTCGAAATTGGTAAAAAATTCCTTGACAATTAGCAACTGGTGTTGCAAAATGATGTATTTCTGAAAAAGTAACAAATATTTTGCTCCGTTCCTTCGGGAAGGAATTGCACTAAAGCACTTCCTATGGTCGTCAAGGGGGTTTGTTGCTTTTTTTATGTAAAATTTTAAGCTACGATAAAACAGGAGTGTTTTCCTTGATTATCGTGGATTTAACCTGTTTGTCGCAACTTATTATAAGATGTCACAGAGTGGTGAAAATCGTGCTGTGTGCTGTTATTTGACTATCTTTTGTGACTGGAAGCTGATATGAGTGCTTACTGTAGCGTGATACACGGTGTCGATGTAGAAAAAACAAGGCTCTTCCCAGTGTTGCTACTAGGTCAAGCCTTGTTTAAAATTCAGTCAAGAAGAGATATGACATCTTCAGAAGTTAAATGATATAAATCAGAAATACCGTTCTCCAAATCCAGTGAATTTTCTTGTAATTCAGTTAAAAAAAGTTGAAAATCTTCAAAAGTAATCTCTTCTATCATTTCATTTACTCCTGTCATTTAGCACCTTAAATATCTCTCACCAAACGCACCATATTAAACACACGTTGTCCATCACCCTGTGGTGCATTGGGGTCTGGTGCTGGATATTCATCTCTATCCTCTGTTTTTGGGTCACTACGTTGAGAACCAGAACCATGTGCTTCGTCACGGTCAGGAGCTAGGCTGTGCTTGCATACCCCCAGACATATCACCATCAGGTATTTGTCCCATCTGTCCATCAGGTATTTGCCCCATTTGTCCTTCAGGCATCATTCCTTCTGGTATTGTTCCTTCGGGGCGTTGGGTTCCTCCACCTGCTCCTTGCTCACTTAATGCGTCAGTTCTGGAGGTTGCAGTAGCGAGGATGTTATCTCCACTCCATAAAGTGTAATCTCCCACGGTCATGCCCTCATAAGATACTATTAAATAGGTAAAGGAGTTGGTGACTGCTTGTTGTGCCACCACAGTACCCGAAGGATTTTTCACTTGATAGGTACCTTCAGGGAGAGATTGGTTGATGATAAATACAGCGTAGGTCTGCTCACTGAGGGCAATGTCATCCAGCATATGACCAGAGGCGAAAATAGTGCCACCGTTGATGTGAATCCCTAAATCACTGTCGATTCCAGCATCACCCATCCAACCAGCCACCATGGAGCCTTGCAAGGTACAAGCTTGTGCGAAAATGGTTCCTCCGTTGATGACAATCCAGCCGTTAGAGTCGATGCCGTCCCCTTCTCCTGTTTCACCATGAACAAAAATCGTCAAGGTTCCCCCGTTGATGGTGGTGACGGAAACATTGTCTTCGTTGGTGTTAATGCCGTCGTTCCCAGAGTCAATGTTAATGACACCACCATGAATGCTGAGATGTAATTCAGAATCTAAGCCTTCATTGTCTGCATAAATATTCAAAACCCCGTTTCCTTTGCTTTCCCCAAAGACGTTCATGGACATTTTGGAGTAAAAAGCCCCGTCATATTTGTATAAAGTCTTGTATTCTTCCACAGAAGTACCATCTGCACTAAGCACTAGGAAATCAGGATTGTAAATCCGAGCCACATGAGAACCTGTGACATAGTTCACAGAATCGTCAGCAATAATCACGTTCGCGCCTGCTCCAGAGGTATCCACCAAGGGAGTGGGGGACTCTAAGTCCCCAGCACAGGATTCATAGACATTGTAGAAAATCAGGGCAGGTGCTACTTCACAGGTCACATTCACCCCATCCAAGAGGAGTGTCACCACAGCAGAAGGGTCTGTGCTTGCATCTTCCCCCAAATCAATAGCAATTTGCCCCAAAGATAGGGTGCCAGACAGAACATAAGCGCCAGGTTCTGTGATATTTACCACTGTGTGAGAATCTGCCAAAGCTTGGGAATGGGTGTTTTCAGGTTCGGCAGCACCGTAGGTAAAGCCCAAACCCTCTTCATAAAAACGGATATCCTGTGAAATATAGACAGCACTGCTGGAATCTCCGCTTGCACTCACGCCATCTACAAGAACTTCCGTCCCAGAAAAGGAAATACTCGTCGCTCCTAGGATACTTGGCGTGGTTGATAATGTTGGAACTGTTGGCGTTTCCGTTGCTCCTTGCTCTAGGTGAATCAGGGGACTGTTCACCAAGGCTGATAGGACAGTCGCACCCTCTCCACGGAGTAAACTCGCCCCACCGTCAAAAATAGTTCCTTTTCCTGACAGAAAACCATAATAGGAAGCCATAGCAACGGCTTCTTGATATTCTGTGGGGATTGTTTCACTAAACTTGGAAAGTTGTGCTGAAATTTCCTCGTCAGAAATCATAGTCACTCGGTTTTCTCCCATCAGATTAAAAATCATCAAAGCCATGTCATATCTGGAAATATCTGCATTGGCGATATTCGACCAATTTTGGGTATTTTCAGCCATAGTCCCTGCATAAGCACCTCTGCTATTACAAGCACTCATGAATTTCTCCCACCATTCCCCTGTGTCACTTTCTTGGGAAAGGGTGTTTCCGTAAAAAGCATTGGCAATCATGGTAGAAAATTGTGCCACAGACAAGGGGCTATATGGCGCAAAAGTGGTGGAGGTGACACCAGAAACAAAGTCCCCTGCTTTCATTTCTGTCACATAAGGATAAGACCAATCCACTCCTTCTATGACATCAGAAAAAGCACTCGCCTGTGCTTCAGGGACGAGGGAAGCAGTAAGGGA
Source organism: Eubacteriales bacterium (assembly GCA_044432785.1). Classification (GTDB taxonomy): domain Bacteria; phylum Bacillota; class Clostridia; order Oscillospirales; family Oscillospiraceae; genus JAWXUK01. Next base: position 13,291 of record JAWXUK010000026.1, read on the forward strand.
AAGTGCTAAGGTGCTTGCTAGAATATTTTTCAAGTTTTTCATATAGTTACATCCTTTCAAAGTTGCATTAAAAATGCTTGCTTACAGTTTATTTAAGTTGGGTGAAATCCTTGTGAAAAATCTCCTTATTGTTTGGGAATCTGACAAGAAAAAACCATGCCTTTAGGTAAGCTATCATTTCCTTCCACAATCTCACAAAAAACCCGTCCATGGTGCAATTCTGTGATGGTTTTGCAAACAGAAAGTCCCAATCCGTGGCTATTTGCTTCACGTCCACGGACTTTGTCCACCATATAAAACACATCGAAAATCTTTTCTTTTTCCTCTTCTAACACAGGATTTCCAGAATTATAGACAGAAAGAATATAATGCTCTGCCACCTCTGACACCGTGATTTTTAGCTTTGTCTTATCCCCATATTTCACGGCATTTGACACAAAATTCCCCAAACATTGCAGCAATAATTCCTCATTCCCCCACAAGTTTTCACAAAGAATTTCTTCTTCCAACTCCATACTATGTTGGATGAGCAAGGCGTTGCTTTGGGACTGTAATTGTGCCACTAAGTCATGGGAAGAAAATTCTTCTTTTTCCAGTCCATCTTCCTGAAAAGAGGTGAGTTTAGAAAGATTCAGCATTCTATCAATTAAATTTGTCATACGTTTACACTCATCAAGGCTAATAGAGATATATTCTTCCCTTGTTTCCTTGTCATCGGCAAGTCCCATACTTAGTCCCTCTAAGTATGCCTGCATCACAGAAATGGGTGTTTTTAATTCGTGGGACATATTTTGCGACAAGACTTTTTGGAAAGCAATTTCATTTTTTAATGCCGTTCTATGCTCTTCCAATTTCCGTGATAAGGTGTTGATACTTTCTGCAAGTTGCCCCATTTCGTCAGGGGAATTATACGTGATTTTTTTCTCAAAATCCAGTCTTGACATGGATTCTGTCACTATATTCATCTCTAAGATGGGCTTTGTGAAGCCTTTTGCAAAGAAATAGGTAGATAATATGCCCACGAAACAGGCTATCACTGCCACCACTACATGAAATTCCGTGATGGCTTTCATGTTTTTTTCTAAATGTTCCCAAGGGTGGGTTAAAATGCAATATTTTCCGTTGGAAAGTGTTTTGATAAACAAGAGTTCAGGTCTGCCGTCACTGTGTTCTAAGGGGAAACAAAGGTGGCTTTCAGCTAGAATTTCATCTTCGTTTTCTATAATGATATGGTATTCTTGGCTCAATCGTTCTTCAATTACCCTATTTTGCCCTCGTGCCGTGAGAGAATAGCGTAAATTCTCATCAGCTATCATGATGGTGACTTGCTCCTGATAATTCAACTCTTCAATCAGTTCCATCAAATTTTCTGAGTCTAATTCGCTCTCAATTTGCTGAAAAAGGAGCAACATATTTTCTTCGTAGTGGTCTAAATAATATTCCTGAAAAAAGAGGGAGTGGAGGATTAAACTGAGAAGCAAAGACACTACTAAAGAAAAACCAAACATCAAAAGTAGTTTTAATTTTATGTGTTTTTGAAAATATTGTTTCATCGGCTCACCTGAAATTTATACCCTAACCCTCGCACAGTTACAATATATTCTTGGCAAGTAAGCAACTTTTTTCGTAACATTTTCACATGAGTATCCACGGTGCGAATTTCCCCCTCATAATCATAGCCCCACACTTTATTTAGGAGTTGTTCCCTACTAAGCACTTGATTATGATTCTGCAAAAAGAAAAGCAAGAGGGCAAATTCTTTGTTGTTTAACTGGATTTCCTCCCCCTCTACCAAGACAGAACGACTACTTACCTCCATGGTAAGTAGCCCTTCTGTGATGGTTTCTTCTTTGTTTTTTCGTTCTTTTTTCAAAAGTGCTTCCATTCTGGCAAATAAAATGGGAAAAGAGAAGGGTTTTGCGATATAATCATCGGCACCTTGGTGAAATCCTTTGATTTCGTTGTCCTCCTCCCCCAACGCTGTGAGCATAATCACAGGCACATCACTGTGCTCACGAATGGTTTCCAGCACCTCATAGCCAGTATAATGTGGCATCATCACGTCTAAAATACAAAGAGAAATGTCCTTTTCAGCAAAAAACAAATCCAATGCCTCTTGTCCATCGTCGGCTAATATCACCTGATATCCTTGTTTTTTCATAAAATCCGACAGTACACGGCGAAGCATACAATCATCATCGGCAATGAATATTTTTTCTTTCATAACATTTCTCTTTTCTTATTAGTCTACGTTTCGTACCAATCTCACAGAGTTCAAAATAGCTTTGATAGGGCAGGCATAATTTCTTTCAATATAAAAATGTTCATGTCAAGAAATTAAGGTCTGCCTTGTGGCACAGCACCTTCTGGAATTTCTTCTAGTGGCATAACACCATCTGGGAATTCATCTTCTAGAATTTCCTCATATCATGTATTTTCATTATTAGAACTTCATGTTATATGAATGTTCTTGATTAGTTTATAAATCTTTTGTGAAATTCTTGTGTGAAAATCATTTTTTTTGCTGATGTAAAGTTTTAATCGCTTCACTTACAATAGAATAAAAGATGAACCTAAAATATAACTTAAAAGCATAAAAAAGCAAATCGAACAAATTGCTTTTGAAATTTCACATAAATTTCACTTAACCCATATAATCTGTAACCTGTTGGGAGAAAAAATGCTTCCATGATTTAACAGAAAGGAGAAAATAAAATGGATATTTCAAACAACTACCTCTGGTCTGTTGCGAATAACTATAGTAGTTCCAGTGCTGACACATCTACCACAATGGATAGTAGTGCCTTTACGGATATGCTTACTTCTGTGCAAAGTCAAAATAGCTACATTCAGGAAATGAATCGTTATGGTGTACAAGAAATGGGACAAGCACCTGATTTTTCCAGTATGACCACCGATGAGTTTTTAGCACATTTGATTGAGGTGCAAGAGTCTTTGGCTGCTTCTGGGGTGGATATTTCGGATATGACTGACCCAACTACCCTGACTATGGAAGAGTTAGAAGCACTGCAAACAGAAATGCAACAAAAACCACCTCCCCCACCACCTCCCTCTATGGAGATGATGAATTTCAATTTTGTGGACTATTCTAGTCTGACAGCAGATGCCTTTGAGTCTTTGTTCAGCTATATGTGATTCCCTACTTCAACCCAAATTTTTATTTAATAAGGAGATTTTAACCATGGTAAGTTCATTACACGCAAGCGTTCTAGGCACAACTGTCCCCGATGTCAGTTCTGTGTCCTCTGTTTCCTCGGCAAATTCCTCAACATCTACATCTAGTAGTGTCAGCACTTCTTCTAGTTATGATTCCGTTTCTTTTTCTAGCACAGGTCAAATGATGGCAGCAGAAGGCTCTCACCCACCTGATTTTGATTCCATGGATACCGAGGAATTTCGTTCCCATTTGATTGAATTACAAGAAACAA
>JAWXUK010000027.1:0-16049 GCA_044432785.1 Eubacteriales bacterium
TCGCAAGCAATGAATATATCACCGATATTATGTTTGTTTTCGGGAACGTGATGGCAGGATTTAGACAGGTCGAAACGGCGCAAATTTACTGCACAACCCACAGTTCTCTAACCAACGGATTTCAATTCGTCAACAACTGTGACGTAGGTGGCATTCACAACGGACAATGGATTATGTCAAACGATCGTTGGGTAACTTCGGTGATTTCCAACGTGACACCACCTAAATTGCCACAAACAGGCTATTAAACACTGCAATCCCTCTGGTCACTTCGGTGGCTAGAGGGATATTTTTTTAGAAGGAGGGAGGTTTTTGAAGAAAAAAGAAAAAATCCACCTGACGATTTTTATTATGAGCATAGCCACCATCTTTAGTATCTTTTTCACCGCCACCTTTGCGAGAATTTTAGTTGGCATAGACGATACCATTCAAATATTGAACCCTATCACCTGTTTTGTTGGGTTGTTTACGGTAAAAGGGCAGGGCATGATGTTTCTTGCGTTTGAACTGTTTGCTCTGCTGTGTTGCTTTGCCATGTTTTCGTCCAACGAAAAGGGGTATCAAAGCGAACTTGTGAAAGTGACAGAAGATATTGAAACCCCCGCACCAGTAGGGCAAAATCAGCATGGCTCGGCACGTTGGTTGACAGAAACCGAAAAAGATGAGGTATTCCAATGGGAAATCCTCGACAGAGAGAATAGAATCGTGAAATATCTAGTGGAATCTGGTTATGATTCACTGGATTTCATGAAGGTGAAACAAAAAAGCAAAAAACCAAAGAATAATGGAGGTGAGGACTTATTCAAACTTTATACCAAGGGCGGCATCGTAGTTGGAAGAAAAATCCCAAAAAAAGTATCCCCAAAGGACAATTCCAGAGAAAAGATACACTTTATCGGCAGCGACAGTCACACCCTTACCATCGGCGCTACTCGAAGCGGTAAAAGTCGTTGTTTGGTCATTCAATCCATCTGCACGTTAGGACTGGGAGGTGAGAGTATCGTTGTTTCCGACCCAAAAGGAGAACTTTTCCAGTATACAAATGAATTTTTGGAGAAGATTGGCTATGAAATCATCTGTTTAGACTTCAAGAACCCTCAAAAATCCACCAGATACAACCTTTTGCAACCTGTCATAGACGCAGTAAATGAGGGGGACATGGAAAAAGCAGAGATGTATGCATGGGACATCACCAATATCTTAGTGGGAGATGATTCAGCAAGTGAGAAAATCTGGGAGAATGGTGAGAAATCCACGGTGGCAGGTGCCATTTTGTGCGTGGTTGTGGATAATAAAGACCGACCAGAGTATCAAAACTTAACCAATGTCTATTGGTTCATCGCTGAGATGGGCAAGAATGTGAACGGAAAAACTCCGATGGATGCTTACATGGCGGCAATGGATAACAACCACCCAGCTCGTGCATTATTATCAATCGCAGCCGTCGCTCCCTCACGAACCAAAGGGAGTTTTGATACCTCAGCACTCACCACATTGCGCTTATTTACCTCAAAATCCATGTATGGACTCACAAGCCGAAGTGATTTTGAACTAGGTGCGTTAGGGGAAAAGAAAATGGCACTGTTTATCATTCTCCCCGATGAAAAGACCACTTATTATCCTGTGGCAAGCCTGATTGTATCGCAGATGTATGAAATGTTGGTGAGTAAATCGGACGAAAGAGGTGGTAGACTACTAAATCGTGTGAACTTTGTCTTAGACGAGTTTGGTAACTTTGCCGCTATTTCTGGTTTTGACAACAAACTGACTGTGGCTGGTGGACGTGGCATGAGGTTTAACCTCTTTCTACAAAGTTTTGAGCAACTGACAGATAAATACAGCCGTGAAATGGCAAACATCGTGAAAGCAAACTGTCAAACTTGGACGTATTTACAGGCAGATGATGATGAAACCTTAGAAGCAATCTGCAAAAAACTGGGCAAATATACCACCTCGGCTTATCAATTATCCTCGCAACACGGAAAAAACACCATGCCTTCCTCTTCCCACTCTGTTTCTTTGGTAGCAAGGGACTTGCTCACTACCGATGAAATCCACCGAATCTCTCGCCCACATCAAATAGTGGTGGGACGTTCTCACCCAGCACTTATGATAGCGCCAGATTTATCTCAATGGCAATTTAACAAAATGTTAGGGTTGGGGGACGAAGAACACAACCGAAAAGTGAGAGAGGAACGAGAAAATAAGCGAAAAATCGTCACAGATATTAAAGATGAGATACCTTTGTGGGAGGTTTGGAAGATGTTTGGGAAATCAGGTAAAACACCATCGAGTTCCGCTCCCAAACCAGAACCGAAAGCAGAACCACACAACCACAAGTTCCGAAGCTATCATCACGGTGGAAAGAGGCCACCTGTTATTGCTCAAACTAGGGCAAGTTATTTTATGGAAGGAGAACAACAGCATGATGAAACAAAATCAAAGAAATTCGAAAAATTGGACTTTGGAGGGAAACACGATGAATAATTCCAGCAAACGAAGGGGGATCTCCCTTGGAAAACTGTCTATGATGGCACTGACCACCAAATTAATGACATCTACGGTTTACGCCACCGACATTAGTAGTTCCGTTCTTGCCACTGGTACACAGGAATTGATCGCTGACGCCACCTCTTGGCTGATGGTGCTTGCACCCGTTTTTGCAGGTATGATGATCATTTACTATTGTATCCGCCGTGCATCGGCGGACGAGATGGAACAAAAACAGTGGACAAATCGGATCACGGCTGCCGTTATCTCGTGTATCGGTGCAGTTTTGGGTGCGGCTACTCTACAAATGATTGTAGGGTACTATCAATAAACATAAGTTCACAAAAAGGGCAAGGGAAAGTTTCTCTTGTCCTTTTTGATTGGAGGTGATTCACATAGAAGCAATTTTAGTGGTTTTATTGGTGGCACTACTCAACGGGTGTTTGCTATTTATTGATGGGATTTTAGGTAATTTAATGAATGTGGCACTCTATGCAGAGTCCTATATGGTGTCTGGGGCAGGAAGTTCGATGGTCACAACCTTATTTGAGGTTGTGTTAGGGTTTGGACTATCCATCATCATTTTGATGTTTTTGAAAAAAGGGTTTACCATGTATGTTTTATGGACGGATGGCGATCCCGATGCCGAACCCACAGGCTTAGTGTTGCGATTTATGCAAGCAATGGCGGTGGCAATCTGTTTTCCCACCGTTTATGACTGGATTGCCACTGTCACATTGGAATTATCCGAAGAACTATTGGACGGTATCACAGTGGCTACCGACTATGATTGGGTTGCGTGGGTATCTGGTATCGCATCGGGTGGACTGTTGACCGCAATATTCGGACTTGTTTTCATGATATGCTACTTTCTGCTCTACTTTCAGTTTCTCATGCGTGGAGTGGAACTCATGGTACTGCGAATCGGTGTGCCACTTGCGTGTGTTGGACTGCTAGAAAACGATAGAGGGGTGTTTGGTCACTACAATCGAATGTTTTTTAAGGCAATGGTGACCACCATGATACAAATTTGTTTGCTCAAACTTGGTCTTGCGTTGGTGGTCAATATCGACTTACTTACAGGGATTGGCACGTTGGTCATGGCAATCAAAACCCCATCGTTTGTCAAGGAATTTGTAGTGGAAACCTCTGGTGGGGTTGGACTCAACACCATTTATCATGGATCTCGGTTGGTTTCTATGGCAAAAGCGATCAAAAAGTAAGGAGGGAAGAACTTGACTATCATCGAGCAGATGTCACAATTCTTAGCAGGTCTGGTGCGTTCGGGTGCGATTTTGCGTTTTATCTTTTGCATGATTCGGTTGCAAGCTGCGGAAGGAGAACGTGATATGTATCTCAAACGTGCCAAAAATACGGTGGCTTTTCTAATTTTGGCTGAATGTGTGTGGGGGCTTGAGAACATTGCACTCCACTATTACAGTTAGGAGGTTTTTATGGAAAATGATACCTTGTATATCCCTATGGGGGTAACAACCGAAGCGGAACTCTTTCGTGGTTTTGGTAAAAAAGAGTATGGACGTGCCTTTGTAGGCTCGGTTATCTGCTGTATCATAGCAATTTTTGTCTGGATTATCACGCAAAACGTGGCTATGACCATGATTATGGTGCTGACTGGAATTTTCGGTTCTGTGATAATGACCACGAGGGATAACAATAATCTCTCGGTGGTGGATCAGCTTGGCAATATGCTACTATTTGCACGAGGGCAGAAGATTTTTCCCTATCGTTATCAAGATGAGTGGGATTATGGAGAGTAAAGGAGGAATTGTATGAAATTTGTTGATATATTTGCTGGGATTGGTGGGTTTCGGCATGGACTAGAACGTGCAGGACACACACCAGTCGGACACATCGAATGGGATAAATTTGCCGCCCGAAGTTACGAGGCGATGTATGATCTTTGTCCTTGTCGATACGCAGATACCACGTAAAACACCTATCAGCTTTGTAAAAAAAGCGAATTTGAACACTGTAAGGAGGAAAAATATGGGCAACACTGCGAAAATAAAAGTGAATGGTACGGAAAAGACATTAAATCCGTCACAAGTGGAGAAATACCACAAGCTGAAATCTGGACTTTTGGATTCCCTTGTACCGACATCTCAATATCCAACAATCAGCAACGAGGACTTGATGGAGCCCGAAGTGGACTCTTTTTTAATGTTATTAGCTTGCTCGAAGGCAGAAAAACCGAAGATAGACCCAACTGGCTTATCGCTGAAAACGTTAAAAATCTGTTATCTATTAAAGAAGGAGGGGATTTTACCACCATTCTCTCTGCTATATCGGCATTGGGGTACGACATCGAGTGGTGTCTTAACAACAGCAAAAATTTTGGAGTCCCTCAAAACAGGGAACGAGTGTACATTGTTGGACATCTTAGAGGAGGACGTGGAGGAAAAATATTTCCTCTCGGCAGAACAAACCCAGCGAATCTTACACAAATCCAAGGGGGACGCCAAGGAGAGCGAATCTACGGAACGAGCGGATTGTCAAGCACCTTAACTGCGACAGGCGGTGGTTTTGCAGGAAAATGTGGTTTGTATGCAGTTTCATTTAACCGATTGGAGGGTATACGCAGAGAGATTGACATAGCACACGCATTTTGCGCCACCGATGGGCATGGACTCAATCGAAACCAAAATCAAACCGCAGTGGTAGAGCAAACTCCGTGTTCTAGTTTTATCGACTTTGACAGAGGAGGGAAACTCACCGAATTCGCTCGTTGTGTTACAGCAAGACAAAATGCAGGGTATCGCAATCATCTCGGAGAGGCTTCTGCGGTGATCCTTTGTGAAGGAAATCCTGACTGTGTACGAGCAGTAATCACCCCAGACAGGGAGCAAAAACGGCAAAACGGCAGACGCTTCAAAAATGACGGAGAACCATCGTTTACATTGACGTGTCAAGATAGGCATGGGGTAATGTTTAGTTGTTACCATCAACGCACTGAAGGATTGCCGATCTGTTGCCGAATCAGACGGCTCACTCCAAGAGAGTGTTTCCGTCTGCAAGCCTTCCCTGATGAACTCTTTGATAAAGCAAGAGGTGTGGGAATGAGCGATGCTCAACTCTATAAACAAGCTGGCAATGCAGTCACTGTAAATGTGGTGTATGAAATTGGGTTGAAACTCAAAGAAATGGAGGAGCAATTTGATGAAGATACTGGAAAACAGGGCGCTGATGGGGGTAATTAGCCTTACCATTGCACTCTTTATTTGTGTGTACCTCGGTGCAAGATAGGAGCTATCATGGAAAAAAATAAAATCGTGGCGGTTATGGGAAGTCCGTCTAGTGGAAAGACCGTAACCACCATCAAACTTGCGATGGCACTTGCAAGTCATAAAAAATCGGTGGTAATCGTGGCACTCGACCGACAATGCCCAGTCATTCCGTATGTTTTATCATCAAAAGAAGAACAACCGCTCTCACTCGGAGAATTTTTCTCAGAGGAAAAACACGCAGATCCGCTACCAACCTTGACGGTTCCTAATCATACCTTTTTGGAAATCATCGGATATGGTTTGGAGGATTGTCAAGGTAACGTCACGGAGGATGATGTATGCCAACTCCTAACTAAAGCACAATCGCAAGCCGACTATGTTTTGGTTGATTGTTCCTCAAACTTCGAGGAGGTTGCAACCATCACCGCCGTGGAACTTGCCGATGTAGTAATACAAGTTGGAAGTGCAGACACCAAAGGATTAAGTTACTATGCCAACGTGGACAAGTTGTTGGATGTGGGAAAACGAGGGGTATTTGTGATGGGCAACCTCCGAAAAGGGCAAGACTTTCCCTCCATCTCAAAATCGTATGGAGGAGTACGCCATTGTTTTCCGTTTTGCTTAGAAATTCACCGACAATGGCTAGAAACCAAACTCTTTCACCCCTTAGAAGAGAAAAACAGCCAGAAATACCAAAAAGTGATGGCGAAACTGGTAGCCGATGTCTTTGGATTGTACCCAGAGATAAAATCTACACAACAAAAACCATCGCTCGCCCACAGACTTGCATTGCGAGTGTTACAAGGAAAAGGAAAGGGGGAATTTTAATGGAGTTCTATGTGATTTTCGCCCTATTTTTCTACGCACTCGGACTCACCCTTATCTGGCGAGAACTTTTTGGCACACCCACCCTTGCAACCAAACAAGCCAACCGCCATTTTCCGTACAAACGAAAGAAAGGGGGATAAAAAGTGGGAAATCATGCCATTTATTCCGTCATGGAACACGGAAAAACAGAACATTACTACTCGCATTGGGGCGCAAATGCCCTAAGTCCTATGCTCCGTCTACAACAATCACGAGAGATAAGTGAGCAAATCGGAGAGCCCATCAACCACATATTAGCACATTTAGGTCGTGATGGAAGTTACCAAAATCCTCGACTGGAAAATGCCGATATGTTTTGTGATCCGATTGTCTTTGACGAAAATGAACCACGAGAAGGCAGTGGAATTGAGATGTTTATCACCTTAGACCTCGATAACGAGAAATACCTTTTGGACTACAATGAGAGCTTTCCCCCCTATATTTCTATGGGAAAGTATGAGATTCCCATAGAAGTTGGCATGAAAACCCTCCGAGCAACCTTGGATCATGCTGAAAACAATGGAATTGATAGTTTTGCGGAGTTGGTGAATTTGTATCATCAAGCCACAGGACTAGACAAGGCACTTGAACGGTCGAGGGGAGATTACGAGGTGCAAAAATTGTTAGATTCCCCCGAAGCAGAGCAAATGCGAGAGAAATATGCAGAAATTCAAGAGGACGATATGGAGGTGTAATTTGAAGGAAGGAATGTTATTTCCGCTCATAATGATAGCCGTCACCTTAATTGGTGGCGGTTTTTTCTTTTTCTACCTCAAAATGAGCGAAAACAAGCAAAGCGAAGAAGAACCCACGATGAAAACGGCGCAATCATTCGTCAATGTCAAAAACTTAAAAGACCGTTTTCTCTACACTACAGAGGGGCAGACCATTTTATTTGTACGAATCCAATCAGTGAGCATTGATCTTTACAGCAAGTCAGAAAAGCGCTCCCTCATGCGACAACTGACCACAGAACTCTCCGAAATCAGTTATTCGTTCAAATTTATGGCACTCTCACGGCCTGTCAACATCGAACCTCTCATCCAAAGTATGATGAGAACCGCACGAACAGCAAGTGAAATTCGCAGAGAATTGCTAGACAAAGAAATACAGTATTTGAATGATTTCACCTTATCCGAGGACATCGTGGAACGGCAATTTTATCTATCGGTTTGGGATAAAACCGACGCTTATAACGAAAATGAACTGGCAAAACGTGCCAATATACTTGCAGAAAAGTTTACTTCGTGTGGAGTGGCGGCCGAAGTCATTGGCGAGAAGGATATTATCCAACTTATCAATTACGTTTATAATCCAGCTACTGCAAGCCATGAGGACACCGATTATTACCCCTGTATTCCGATAATAAGTGAGGAGGATGACTGATTGAAAGAAAAAAAGCAAGCTCTTGAAGAAAAAGATATTCTAAACAACGCATTACTCAACGTGATTACCCCGATGGGCATGGAATTTACCACAAATTCCGTGACCATCGGCGAGCAAACAGGAAAGATTTACGGCATCAACCGCTATCCTCAAAAGACAGAAATTGGTTGGCTATCCAAAATCACCAACATTCCAAATTCCTTCGTGACCATTGGTTTTGAACCAGTGGACAATAACACCCTCATTTCCTCCATTTCTCGGTCGGTTGTGCAACAAAGAGGGATTGCAGAGGGTGCAAAAGATCCATTATCAAGGCAAAGAGCCGAAAAAGCCGCCGATGATGGCGAGAGAATCATCATGCAAGTAGACCGTGAGGGGGAAACGGTGGGGCTGATGTCCATCGTCATTATGCCACATACCAGCGATGAATCCAAACTTAAACGGATACTCCGTGCCGCTGAAAGTATCGTGGCTGGACTCAAGTGTAAAATGAGGGTTCTACCCAATCTACAGCAAGAATGTTTTCGCCATATCGCCCCGACCTTTCCCACAAACAAGAAAATCGAGAGCATTTTGCAACGTGTTGTGCCATTATCCACCATCATTGGTGGGTTTCCATTCGCTTCCTCTGGGTTTCATGACGGACAAGGGTATTACATGGGACAGGATTCTTCGGGCGGTATGGTTGTGGTGGATCCGTGGAAACGTGGCAATGACCGCACCAACACCAATTTTGTGATTATGGGCAACTCTGGGACAGGAAAATCCACTTGTATCAAGCATTTACTCATCAATGAGTTTGCTTTTGGCACGAAAATCATCATCATTGATCCCGAAAGTGAAGTGCGACACGAAGTTGCGTAATAAATTGCTGTTTTGACAGCTACCCTATCCATTTGGGGTAATCCTACCACAAACTGCGTCACTGGTAACGGTGGGGATGGTAAGCTTGTGGGACAATGTGAGAAAACTGTTAGCCTAAAACAGTCGTATTGCTAGGATAAGAATACTATGGAGAACGTAAAGTGAACTATCGCAAGGGTCGTTACAGGGAATAAGCGAAATCAGGCTGATACGCTTACACCAAAAGGTGCAGGGGTGGTTGTGGGATTTTTCGTCCTCTCACAACGAATGGACATAACTCCCCTCGGCTCAAAGATAGCTCCTAAGGTATTCACGATTATTTATTATGTAGAACGTGGTAAGCCCTATATGTTCCTTGTTTCGGCAAGGTATTGACCTCGTAAGGGGAAGAAATGACATAGAGGGTAGAGGAAAGGGAGAGAAAGCGAAAGTTTCTGTTGTAATGACGGAAAATAGGGGTTCAAAATTTGCCCTAACTCGAAAGAGTGCAGACTTCTCCTATGGTATTTTAACGCAAGAAAGGAAGGTAAACCTATGAATGGTAATAATTCAATGACGGCGAAAGCTGAGAAATTGCCTAATGACAGCAAACTGTCTTTTCAGTGGAATAACATTGACTGGAAACGTGCAGAAGTTGAAGTGAATAGGCTACAAGTTCGGATTGCGAAGGCTACGGAAAAGAAAAACTGGAACGCAGTGAAACGACTCCAATATTTACTGACACATTCGTATTACGCAAAAGCACTGGCTGTCCGAAAAGTCACCACAAACAAAGGCAAAAACACATCGGGAGTGGATAAAGCACTATGGACAACACCATCGGCAAAGATGAAAGCCGTGCTACAATTAACCGATAAAAACTACAAAGCGAAGCCTTTAAGACGTGTTTTCATTGAAAAGAAAGGCAAAAAGGCGAAACGTCCCCTTGGAATCCCATGTATGTACGATAGAGCATTGCAAGCACTTTACGCATTAGCACTTGACCCAGTGGCAGAAACAACGGCAGATAAGAGGTCTTTCGGATTTCGGAAAGGTCGTTCTTGTCACGATGCTTGTGAGCAAATATTCACAGCTTTATCACGAGATTTTTCGCCAAAATGGGTGCTAGAGGGGGATATTAAAGGTTGTTTTGATAATATTAGTCATGATTGGCTACTGGAGAATATACCCATGGATAAATCCGTGTTGAAACAATTCTTAAAAGCAGGCTTTATTTTCAAAAAGGAACTGTTCCCAACAGAGGACGGAACCCCACAGGGAGGTGTCATCTCACCAATTCTGGCGAATATGGCATTAGATGGCATAGAAAAAGTCCTTTCTGATAGATTTCATGTAAATAAACTGGGTAATATAGACCTCCGTTTCAAAAATGCCCACAAAGTGAACCTCATAAGATACGCAGATGACTTCATTGTCACGGCGAAAACAAAGGAAATTGCAGAAGAAGCACAGGAACTAATTCGTGAATTTTTGCAAAGTCGAGGACTGGAACTATCAGAAGAAAAGACACTCATCACCCATATAGATGAAGGTTTTGATATGTTGGGGTGGACATTCCGTAAATTCAAAGGAAAGCTCATTATAAAACCGTCGAAGAAATCTATTGACAGCTTTGTGGCAGGATTATCAGAAACTGTTCTCGGCAAAGGTAAGGCTTGGACACAAGACCTCCTCATTGAAAAACTAAATCAGCAAATACGAGGATGGACAAATTATCATCAATCAGTTTGTGCTAGTGACGCATTTCATCATGTTGACTTTGTACTATACAATATCCTAAGAAGATGGGTGAAGCGTCGCCACCCACACAAAGGAAAATGGTGGATTTCCACTAATTATTGGCACAGACGTGGCACAAGAGCATGGGTTTTCTGCACAGAAAATAAAGAATTGCTACTGGCAAGTCATGTACCCGTTGTTCGACACAATAAAATACGAATGGAAGCAAACCCTTATCTACACCCCGAATACTTTGCAGAACGCAAATTTAACCATGGCATGAAACGTTTGTCAGGACGTTTTAAGACAATTTGGAGAAATCAAAATGGCTGTTGCCACCACTGTAAACAACCAATGGCGATAAGTGACGAGAAGGAGATTTTCTTTCTTGTTCCGAAAGCCAAGGGAGGACTTGAAACTGTCATGAATATGGCATATGTACATCAGTCCTGTAACAGAATTTTTCATGAACGTAACCGCTGGAAACAGTATTAAAATGCTTGAGCCGTGTGAGGTGAAAGTCTCACGCACGGTTCTTAGACGAGAAAGAGGGAGTAATCCCTCCGACTTAGTCGACTATAAAGACCTCTGCCGTAATTTAGGTGGTGATGTCATAAATGCGGTGGGTGGTAGCAAAGGCATGATAAACCCATTGCAGGTGCGACCATCTCCAAAAGACGAGAATTTAAGCGAAAATGAACACGCACTCTATCAAGATGAGGGGTACGGACTCAATGATTTAGCCTTACACATGAAAAATATCGAGATTTTCTTCAACCTCTACATTCCAAGTATCACCGATATGCAACGTGCCGTGCTCAAAAAATGTTTAGTAGAACTCTACGGAAACTTTGGGATAGATTGGAAAACCGATGTGACACATTTTGCGCCCACTGACTTCCCCATCTTCGAGGATTTATATCATCTAGTGGTACAAAAATCAAAAACAGAGCAAGATCGTCAAGTTTATGCCGATTTATCCATGCTACTCAATGACCTTGCCACGGGTTCAGACAGCTTCATCTGGAATGGTCACAGTACGGTTTCGAGTGATAGTCAATTTATCTGTTTGGACACTCACGAACTGCAAGGTACGTCCGATTCAGTCAAACGCACCCAGTATTTCAATATTTTGACCTATTGTTGGGAACAAATGAGCCGAAATCGACAAGAACGAGTGATGTTGGTATGCGATGAGGCTTATTTGATGATTGATACCAAAGTGCCACAATCTCTTGTTTACCTCCGAAATGTCATGAAACGTGCTAGAAAGTATGAGGGTAGTCTTGCCATCATCTCCCATGCTGTCACCGATTTCCTCTCAGAATCCATAAAACAGTATGGTCAAGCACTCCTAGACGTGCCATGCTACAAGATTTTACTCGGAACAGACGGCCCAAACCTCAAAGAAACGGCAAATCTGTACGACCTCACCGAAGCAGAACAAGAACTTTTACTCGCTCGAAAACGTGGTGTGGCTCTCTTTATGGTGGGATCTAAGCGGTTCAAAATCGACATCAAAATCCCAGAATACAAGATGAAATACATGGGAAATGCAGGGGGGAGATAGTATGCCAATCAATCCAGCTACGATAAAAGCCGCCTTGACAGCGATAGATCTCGCAAGAAAAAAGGAAAATCGTGATACCATGTTGCTCGCTATCTTTGTGCCAGTGATCACGGTTTTGCTCCTTAGTGCCTTCGTGATTTATATCCTGACCTCGCCCCTCTCGTTCTTTGCCACCTTTCTATTCGGAGACGAACTCGATCTGATTGATGATATGCAACAAAATTATGGTTTTAACCAAAGTTTAGGTGTATTTGAAGCTGATTATATCTGGGGTTCTCTTCAAAATTACGTTGGAATCGAGTTTGTCAACGGGGAAACCACTGTCATGTACTACAATCAGTTAGATTCACGGTGGCGATACGAACCCTACGGAACCGACAAAATTGGTACTCATGGTTGTGGCCCCACGGCAATGGCGATGGTGGTTTCCAGCTTGACCACCCAGACAGTGGATCCCATCACGATGTCACAGTGGTCGGTGGCAAACGGCGGATGGGCGAGTACCAACGGCTCGTACCATTCTTTTATTCCAAACGCCGCCACCGCATGGGAATTAGAGGTCGAAGGACTTTCCAAAGATGGTGATATGCAGAAAATCGTAGATACCCTATCTTCAGGAGGACTTGTGGTCGCCTTGATGTCAGCAGGGCATTTCACAAGTGGAGGACACTATATCGTGCTGCGAGGGGTGACGGCTACGGGGAAAATACTGGTTGCCGATCCGTCCAGTTACTCCCGAAGTGATCAAGAGTGGGAGTTAGCCCTAATCGTGAACGAATCACGTAATGGTGCATCCGCAGGAGGCCCATTTTGGCTGATTTCTGCGCCAGAACCTGAAGAAGAAACCGAAGAGACGGAAGAATAACCAATGGCTACCATCTCATTTTGAGAGATGGTAGCCGAATTTAATCTATTTACAACTTTAAGGAGAAATTATAATGACAATGGCTTATCAAATCAAAAATGCTGCGTACCAATCCAACCTCAAGGCTCGTGCCGTGAGTGTCTTATCCTATCTGTGCGATCGTTCGGATAACAACACCTTGACCTGTTTCCCCTCGCTGAAAACCATCGCAAAGTGCTTGCATATCGGACTTTCTACCGTCAAACGTGCTATGGCAGAATTGGTGGAAAAGGGGTTCGTGGTGAAAAATCCTCGTTTTTCTGAGAAGAAAAATGGGGCGCAGACCAGCAACCTCTACACCCTCGCAATTCCAGAAATTCCAGAGAAAAAAACAGTCGAAACAGTCGAGATTCCAGAAGAAACCGCCCTCGAAGTGCTGGAGAACGTCGCCATTGAAACGGTACAAGAAGCTGAAGTTGTGGAAAAAATCGCAGAAGTTTCCACCTATCAACCCCGATATGTCACCTTTGAGGATATGCGAGCAGAGGTGAAGTGCGTGAAAGAGGCTGTACCATCGGTTGAGGAGGAGTGTATTTGCGAGGTTCTTGCTGTGGTGGAGGAAGTCCAAGCAAGTTCGACAGTTTCACAGGTGGTAGAAAATGTAACCGAGGTGGTCAGAACGGTTGCCCACAACGGGGCTCGATTCGTTGAAGGTAACAATTTTGAGCGATTTTTAGCCGACAAAACCATTCATTCCTATTCAGATGTCGCATTGGCGTTGGAGGAGAGAGAAGCTGATTATTTTAATTCAGTGGACTGGGGGGAAGTCCAATTTGACACTACCTTTAACTATTCAGGGTAACTATATAAATAACGTAAGTTGAAAAATAGCAGTACCAAAATGTTAAATAGTATACATTTGGATAGATGAGTGAAATTCAAGCGAGAATTTGATTGAATTCAGTTAAAATATGAGAAAAAGTTTATGTTTCTAGATAAATATTATCAAATATTTTACCACAGTTATTCAAGAAAAGCAAGCTATTTTAACAAAAAAATTTTTCCATTTTATGGTAAATATGACAATTATTACGCAAAGCAAAGATGATTGTGTTATATTTCTATATGTAAAGCACAAAAAAGACTGTAGATTTTTTGTTTATTTGTGCAAATGAGATAAGTAAATGTCAGTTAGTAACAGATTAGTGACACAGGTTGCTATAGTAAGAAAGAGGAAAAAAATATGAAATTACCAAACAAATTCGGATCCATCACCAAATTATCGGGTAACCGCAGACGTCCATTCATGATACGAGAGGGGCTTAGCGGGAAACAAAAGGTGATAGGGCTTGCATCAACCAAAGAAGAGGCTTTGGTCATATTAACTGAATTTAACAGACAACCGTGGGATATTTCTATAAAACCAGCCACATTAAGCATCGTTTATGAAAAATGGCTCGAGAAAAAGAGTGGAAAATTAGGGAAATCCACCTTGAATAGTCTAAAAACGGCTTGGAAACACTGTGAAAAATTAAAAGACATGGAATATCGTCAAATGAAATCCTGTCATATGCAAGATTGCATTGATTCGTGTGGACGTAGTTACGCAACGCAAAACACAATCAAAAATTTGTTCTATCATCTTGACCGATTCGCATTAGAATATGACATCATCACAAAGGGGTATTCCTCTCTTTTGACAACGGATCCCACCCCCGACAGCAATAAAACCGTGTTTTCTAGCGATGAAAGAGATGTCTTGTGGCAAAATCAGGAGATACCATGGGTGGATTCCATTTTGATTTTCCTCTATTCTGGTTTTCGTATTTCTGAACTTTTAGAGATGAAGAAAAGCCAGATTGATCTCGAAAAAGGAACATTTACAGGTGGGAAGAAAACCAAGGCTGGGAAAAATCGAGTTGTTCCCATTCACCCAAAGATTTTTCATCTTGTCGAGAAAAGAATGCTTAGTGCGGGCGAATTCCTGCTAACACATGACGGTAAACCATGTAGCGATCAATACTATCGCAAAATATGGAAAAATCTAATGGAATATTTCCTCATGTTTCACTCACCGCATGAGTGCCGACACACGTTTCGGTCTTGGTTGGATTCCGCTGGTGCAAATTCTGTTTGTATCGATCGGTTGATGGGGCATAAATCTCATGGGACTGGCGAACGAATTTATACCCATAAATCAGTTGAGGAATTGCGAAGGAATTTGGAGTTAGTGACACAATAGTAACAAGCGGTCAGAATTCCGCTGATTTCCTTTGTTTAATTCAAAACGAGTTGTATTTGATAATAACTATTCCTACGCTCGTGATCAGTGACCGTTTGAAGCAATTTACAAGCCGTAACGGTACTGTTCTGTGCGAAGAATGCTTATTAAATTTTAGTCTACTTATAATATGGTGGTGAAGAGGTGGCGAAACGATATCAATATCTTTTGGTAGGTGCTGGACTATTTTCTGCCGTGTTTGCCCATGAGATGACAAAGCGTGGCAAGCGTTGTCTTATCATTGACCGTCGCAATCATGTTGCTGGTAATATATATACCCAGAATCAAGATGGTATATTCGTTCACAAGTACGGAGCTCACATCTTTCACACAAGCAACCAAGCGATTTGGGATTATGTCAACGAAATCACCCCATTTCACAGCTTTATCAATCAACCGATTGCAAATTATAAGGGCAAGATGTATAATCTCCCTTTTAATATGAATACCTTTGCGAAGATGTGGGATGTTTGTACCCCACAAGAGGCTCGTGACAAAATCGCTGAACAAGTTCGAGCGAGTGGGATTGTAACTCCACAGAATTTAGAACAAAAAGCCATTTCTTTGGTGGGAACTGATATTTATGAGGAGCTCATCAAAGGGTACACCGAAAAGCAGTGGGGTTGCCCTTGTGCAGAACTCCCCGAGAGCATCATCAATCGGCTCCCCCTACGATTCACCTTTGATAACAACTATTTTAACGACCGCTATCAAGGAATTCCCACTGATGGATATACCCGACTGATCGAGAGACTGCTCCAAGGGGTGGAAGTACTGCTTGAT
>JAWXUK010000028.1:0-16030 GCA_044432785.1 Eubacteriales bacterium
GAGGTAAAACGAAAATCCACCCTGCTCCAGAATAACCAGAGTGAGGTGGAAACCGCTAAAATCTTTATGAAGGCGGTACGCAAGTACCTTCGGGTGAGCAAGCTAACCCCCAGAATGTTAGGGGAATTGGTGGAGAAAATCGAGGTCGAGCAATACGAGAAAATCGACGGGAAGTATATCCAACGATTAACCATTCACTACACCTGCATCGGTTCGGTGGAATTGCCAGAGGACGTCGTTCTACCGAAAATCGAACTTCCTGTGCGGAGAGGAATTTCGGTCACTTATGCCAATTAAAACAATAGAAAAGCGAGTGTTCTTATATAGATTTGTTCAAATCTCATAAGAACACTCGCAGTGGTACGGCTGAAGGGATTCGAACCCCCGACCTACTGGTTCGTAGCCAGTCACTCTATCCAGCTGAGCTACAGCCGCGTACCATTGCCATCGCTGACAACTTGTTTATTATAACACAGCTTAAAACAGAATGCAATAGGAAATTCAAAAAAAAATAATTTTTTTTGAAAAATATTCCGCCGGCAAAAATTCACATAAAAACAAGTTCCCCCTAAAAAGGGGGAACTTGAAAATCTGATAGAAATACCTAAATTAATAGTTCATTTGACGACGACGCGAGAGATTCATGGTGCCATCTTGCATTTGGTCTAGGTTATCGAGGGATTTACCAGTACCATTTGCTACGCAAGAAATGGCATCATCTGCAATATGGGTTTCGATTCCTGTGTGGGATTCGATGAGCTTATCCAGTCCCCAAACAAGGGAGCCACCACCGGTCATGACAATGCCGTTTGTGGAAATATCTGCTACCAATTCTGGGGGGGTGCGTTCGAGCACGGTGTGGATTGCCTCTAAAATACGGTTAGAAACCTCGTCGAAGGCTTCGATCATCTCGCTAGAGGTAACGCTAAAGACACGGGGAAGTCCTGTGGTGAGGCAACGACCCTTGATCTCCATATCTTCCTCTTCCGGACGAGGGAAGACGCAACCTACACGGATTTTAAGCTCTTCTGCGGTGCGCTCGCCCACAAGCACATTGTGCTTGCGACGAATATACTTGATGACAGCTTCGTCGAATTTATCTCCGGCTGTTTTGATGGAGACCGACTCTACCACACCACCGAGCGAGATGACAGCGACGTCGGCTGTACCACCACCGATATCCACGATCATGTGACCGTCAGGAAGTGTGATGTCAATCCCGGCACCCACGGCAGCGGCGACAGGTTCTTCAATCAAATAGGCACGACGTGCTCCGGCTTGGATACCGGCGTCGATGACGGCACGCTCTTCCACTTCGGTGATTCCTGAAGGAACACAAATGAGGAGACGAGGCTTGAAAATGGAGAAGGAAGAGACCTTACGGATAAATTCTTTCAACATTCTTTCGGTCATGTCGTAGTCTGAGATGACACCCTCACGCAGTGGACGCATTGCCACAATATTTCCCGGGGTACGTCCCAACATGGCTTGGGCATCTTCACCAACTTTTAGGAGTTTGCCGGTGTTTTTGTCGATAGCGACCACCGAGGGTTCCCGTAGTTGAATCCCTTTCCCTTTAATATAAACCAAGACCGAGGCAGTTCCAAGGTCAATTCCAATATCTTTTCCAAAAAATCCCATAATACACGCACCTTTATTTGTAATACTAAGTAATGTTAGTCACTTATAGTTAATGATTGTCCCTTCGATGAGGAACGATAGAGAGAGGGGTTTTTACCTCTTCCTCCTCTATTATAGCCTAAATGTACCCTATTTTTCAACTAAATTCGTAAATTTTATGAAATTTTTATTTTTATCGAGATAGGATCTTTTCTTTTCGTTATTTTGTACAAAAATAGAGTGAAAATATTGAAAAATTAGGCTATTTTCTCGAACGTGCCAGAACAACACACGAGACCGACCGTGCGCCCCCTGCGAGCAGAGTTTGAGCGCATGCCGACATGGTGTTCCCTGTGGTGAGAACATCATCCACGAAAAGGATGCTTTTCCCTCGTAATAGATCCTGATTTTGCCGTAGTCGATAGGAATCTTTGACATTTTCGAACCGTTTTGTATCGTCGTGGAGGGAGGATTGGGGTAGGGTCTCCTTGTATTTCTCGAGGAGGTCGAGAGAGGGGAGATTAAGCTCGTCCGATATCACCTTTGCCAATAACTCAGCTTGATTGTACCCACGTTTTTTGAGACGCTTGGGAGCGATTGGTGCCCAAGTGATATAGTCGTAGGTATGATCTTTTGGAATGGTTTGCGCCATCAAAGTGCCGAAATTATGTGCATATTGGCGCACTCCGTTGAATTTGAAGCGATGAACCCCATCTAGCACATGGTCACGATACCACAGGGGAGCGATGCACAAAATGCCATGGTTTTCCCAACAATAGTGGTTCTCTTCCTCGTTCCAAGGCAGTTCGTTTTGACAATTTGCGCAAAAGAGCAGATTTTTGTCCAAAACATCGTGGCAAAAGGGGCAGAGAGGTGGGAAAATCAGGTCTAACAGCCATTGTGATAGTTTCACGTTAGTTCAAGAAGTCTTTCAGCTTTTTCGAGCGAGAGGGGTGACGGAGTTTGCGCAGTGCCTTTGCTTCGATTTGGCGAATGCGCTCACGTGTGACGTCGAATTCTTTGCCCACTTCTTCCAAGGTGCGACTGCGTCCATCTTCGATGCCGAAACGGAGCTTGAGCACCTTTTCTTCCCGTGGGGTTAGGGTGGAGAGGACGTCTACCAATTGTTCTTTGAGGAGGGTGAAGGATGCGGCTTCGGATGGCTCGGAGGCATCTTCGTCGGGGATGAAGTCGCCGAGGTGGGAGTCTGCCTCCTCACCGATTGGGGTTTCGAGGGAGACCGGTTCTTGGGCGATTTTCAGGATTTCACGCACACGCTCCACCGGCATCGCCATGGAGGTTGCCACCTCTTCGGGGGAGGGGTCGTGCCCGAGCTCTTGAAGGAGTTGACGTGAGACACGGATGACCTTATTGATGGTCTCCACCATGTGGACAGGGATACGGATGGTGCGTGCTTGGTCGGCGATGGCACGGGTGATGGCCTGACGAATCCACCAAGTGGCATAGGTGGAAAACTTATAGCCCTTGGTGTAGTCGAATTTCTCTACAGCCTTGATGAGACCGAGGTTTCCTTCTTGAATGAGATCTAAAAATTGCATGCCTCTGCCGACGTAGCGCTTGGCAATGGAGACCACGAGACGAAGGTTTGCTTCGGCGAGTTTTTGCTTGCCCAAATCACCTTTTGCGATGAGCTTTTTGAGATCGGCGATTGCCTCGGGGTCGAGTGGATTTTCGGGATCCATGGTGTCGAGTTGTTCTTGTGCGAGAGCGCCGGCACCCATATCTTGCGCCAAAGCGACCTCTTCGTCGGAGGTGAGGAGGTTGACCTTACCGATCTCTTTGAGGTACATGCGAACAGGGTCGTCTGTACGGAAGGTGTCGATGAGGTCGTTAGGATCCACCACTTCTTCTTCAGGAACCTCTTCGATGACGGTGGGAGAGGGCTCGATTTCGTCGTCTACAAGGCTAATGATATAGTCTTCCACCACGATGTCGATGCCAAAGTTTTCAAGGGCATCATAGGTCTTGTCCACTTGTTCGTTCGAGAGATTGATATCGTCCATGACCTCCATGAGTTCACTGGCTAAGAGGTTGCCCTTTTTCTTGCCACGTTCGATGAGGTCGAGGAGTTTGTCGGCTTCGACGGTGACCTCTTCTTCGGCTGGGGCTGGGGATTGGGTTTTCTCAATTTCAAGATTATTTTCGTTCATGTGATTCCTCCAAAGGCGTTTGAAACGCTTTTTTTTCTTTATTTTTCTGTTGTATCTCCAATAGGGAAGGGGGATGGGTGGCTTTTTCTTGTTCCTCTCGGATGATATTATAGTAGTCGGAGAGGGATTTTTCGGTGTTGTCGAGGTTTAAGGGGGTTTGGATGACACGTGTCATGTGGTTCATTTCATCGGGGGAGAGCTCCCCTGCGAGGTGGGAGAGTGAGATGGTATGCCCTTCGGTGTGACGCTGTCGGATCAGTTCAAACACTCGCCCTAAGAGAGGGGAGGTGAAGTGGCTTGCAGTGAGGGTGGATAGCTTTGGGATTTGGGCTGGGTCGGCTAATATCACGCAGACAAGGCCCTCTTCGGCGAGGGCTGCCTTAACGTTTGCGTAGTGGAGGGCACGTGCCTGAGGTTGGAGGGCTGACACGGGGTTTCGGTTGGTGCGCACCTCTTGTAGATGTGCCTTGTTCTTTTGGATTTGGAGCGCCTTCGAGACCTCTTGTCCAAGTGCCTCGGGCGAGACCTTTGCAAGGGTGCAGACCTTACCAAGATAGACCTCTCGCTCGATGGGACTATCTAAAGTGGCGAGAAATTGCGAAATCTCTTGCAGGTAGCTGACCTTTTGATGGGCATCTTCGAGGTCGAATTTTTTGGTGATTTGTGCCATACGGTAGTCCACTTGGTTCTCGCTCTGTTCTAAAAGGCGAAGGAAGGGACCTTTGCCGTATTTTTTGATGAATTCGTCGGGGTCCTTTGCATCCTTCATCTGGAGCACCTGAACCGTGAGTCCTGCCTTTTCCAAGATCGGGATGGCACGTTGGGTGGCAGAAATTCCGGCAGAGTCGCCATCGTAGGCGAGGATGCTCTGCGTGAAATAACGGTGGAGCAGTCTGGCATGGTCGGGGGTGAGGGAGGTTCCTAGCGAGGCGACCCCTGCATCAAATCCTGCTTGGTGGAGGGCGATGGTGTCCATATATCCCTCGGTCAAAATGGCGTAACCTGCCTTGGATTTACGGGCGAGGTTGAGTCCGAAGACGGTTCTACTTTTGTTGAAAACTGGGGTATCGGGGGAATTGAGATATTTTGGCAGGCTATCATCGAGGACACGTCCTCCAAAGCCTACCACGTCGCCACGCACATCAATGATGGGGAAGATGATTCGGTTGCGAAAACGATCGTAGATTCGACCTTTGTCGTTGCTTGTGGCAAGCCCTGCTTCGAGGAGTTCTTGCTTTGTGACCTTTTGCTCGGTCATGTGAAGGAGGAGCCCATCCCAAGCATCGGGGGCGAAACCCAGTCCGAATTTTGTGAGAATGGACTGAGAGAGGTCACGACCTTGCAAGTAGGAGAGTGCGACACCTCCTTGCTCGGAGTAGAGGGTTTGGTGGAAGAATCGTGCGGCAATTTTGTTGAGCTCGAGGATGCGATCTCGCTGCTTTTTAGCGCCCAAATCCACGGCAGTGCGCTCGGGCATGGTCATATTGGCACGACGGGCGAGGTGCTCGACGGCATCTACAAAGGGGAGGTTTTCTTGCTCCATCACGAAGTTGATGGCCCCACCTCCTTTGCCACAACCAAAGCATTTATAGATCCCTTTGGCAGAGGAAACAGAGAATGAGGGGGTTTTTTCGAGATGGAAGGGGCACAATCCCCAATGGTTTCCCCCTTTGAGGTTGAGCTCGACATATTCGCCCACAAGCTCGACAATATTGGTGCGTGCCACCACCTCGTCGATGAATTGGGGTGGGATAGGGGGCATAGGAAGGTTCCCTCCTTTTTTGGGCGATGG
Source organism: Eubacteriales bacterium (assembly GCA_044432785.1). GTDB lineage: Bacteria > Bacillota > Clostridia > Oscillospirales > Oscillospiraceae > JAWXUK01. The sequence goes on from JAWXUK010000028.1 coordinate 5,584, forward strand.
TTAGTTGTATTCTATCCTTGTCGCCAAAAATTAAACAGTTTACTCATTTTTGGGGCATTATCATTGAAAAAAGGGTGAATTTCAATCCTGATGGGGTGGAAGATTTCACCTTTAGACCATTCAAGGATTAGCGTGTCTGCCAACCTTTGGGGACGAAAATACTGGAAAATTCGGCAGCAGCATAGGAATCGGACATCCCGGCGATGTAGTCGCACACCCCACGTTCTAGCCCCTCGGCGGCGATGATGTGCTGATAATCGGGGGGGAGGAGGTCGCTATCATTTTTATAATAGTCGAAGAGGTATGCCACCATTTTCTTCGCCTTGATCTCTTCGTGCTTTGCGCTTTGGTTGGTGTATACGTGTTCGAACATGAACTGACGTAGGGCGAGCATTTCGCTTCCCACTTCGTCGGACTGCAAAATATCGTCCTTGTCCATGCTGGCATAGATGATATCTTCGGTCATTTTGGCGATACGAGCTCGTGAGTCGTGTCCGAGGGCTCGTGTGGAAGAAAAGGGGAGGTCGATGGGGGAGAGGATATCGGCACGGAGTGCGTCCTCGATATCGTGGTTGATGTAAGCGATACGGTCGGCGATGGCGACGATCCGTCCTTCGAGGGTGTCGGCCTTGGTGGAACCTGTGTGGCAGAGAATGCCGTTTTCCACCTCGTAGCAGAGGTTGAGTCCGTCCCCGTGGTTTTCAAGCTTCGAGACCACACGCAGAGACTGGACATTATGTCGAAAGCCGACCCCTTCCATCTTGGTATTGAGGACGAATTCCCCTGCGTGACCGTAGGGGGCGTGTCCTAAATCGTGGCCGAGTGCGATGGCTTCGGTGAGATCCTCGTTGAGGGAGAGCCCTCGTGCGATGGTGCGTGCAATCCGTGAGACCTCGATGGTGTGGGTCATACGGGTGCGATAGTGATCCCCTTCTGGGAGGAGAAAGACCTGTGTTTTATGTTTCAGCCGACGAAAGGACTTAGAATGGACGATACGGTCGATGTCCCGTTGAAAATCGGTGCGAACCGAGCAGGGTTCATCGGGGCGATGGCGTCCTTGGGAGTGTGCCGATTGACAGGCGAGTGGCGAGAGGAACTGCGCCTCTCGCTCTTCTTGTTTGGCTCGTGGGGATAGCATGGGCTCACCTCCGAAAAATTTTCCTAATAGCTATATACAAGAAAAAAGTGAACTTTCCTTTTTTCTTTTCAAAAAAATCAAAAAAGAGACAGAGCCACCCAATCTTCGATTTCACCGAGGGGGGTGGCCTTGGCTGACCCTGCCGTGACCTCAGAGAGGTCGGCGAGAAATAGCTCTACCTGATGCTCGAGCCGAATTTGTAGGACAATCTCCACCCCGTAATCGGTGGTATCCATGATACCTCCGTGGGCTAAGATGGTCTTTTGCACTGATTCGAAGTGAGGGTAGGAGCAAGTGATCTCGAGCTGTGAGAGAAGTTTGCGTTGGGAGCGACCTGCTTGCTCGAGTGCGAGCTTTGCCGTGTGGCCATAAGCACGGACAAGCCCCCCTGTCCCGAGGAGGGTGCCCCCGAAATAACGGGTGACCACGCAGCAGACACGGACAATCTCCTCTTGCTCGAAGAGGTGGAGCATGGGTTGTCCGGCAGTGCCTTGGGGTTCGCCGTCGTCGCTGTAGCGCATGATGGTGGAGTCGATGCGATAGCAAAAGCAGTGGTGACGGGCATCGTGGTAGCGCTTTTTGGTGGCTTGGATGTGGGCTCGTGCCTCATCTTCGCTTTCCACTCGCCAGACCTGACCGAGAAAACGGGATTTTTTCTCTACCAATTCTGCCTCGCCCCATTGGGTGGGTGCAAACATGGTCATTCCTCCCAAAATTCTTTGTGTGGCTTGTACCCTTCCACGAATTGGCAGAACTGTCCGATGGTTTTGGGGGTGCAGACAGCCACAACGTCGATGGTTTCGGTGTATTCCACCGATTCCACCTTTGCCTCTTGATGGAGGATTTCGAGGATGCCACCTTTCTCATAAGGTAGGTGGAGGGTGACCTTTTGGGTCCCTCCGTCGAGGTGGTTGCCGATGGAGGCGAGGAGATCCTCTAATCCTTCCCCTGTTTTTGCCGAGATGGCGACCATATCTTTGCCGTGAGGGAGCATGGCGGTTTGGATGTCACATTTGTTGAAGACCTGTAGGGTGGGGATCTGCTCGGCGCCCAGTTCCGAGATGAGCTTTTCCACCACCTCTTTTTGCTCGAGCCACTCTGGGTTAGAGAGGTCGATGACGTGGAGGAGGAGATCGGCGAAGGAGAGCTCTTCTAAGGTTGCTTTAAATGCCTCCACCAAGTGGTGGGGAAGTTTTGAGATAAACCCGACGGTGTCCGAGAGGAGGACGGTGCAGGTATCGGAAATTTCTAAGGTACGTGTGGTGGTGTCGAGGGTGTCGAAGAGACGGTTGCGAGCTGGGATAGAGGAGTCGGTCATACGGTTGAGCAGGGTGGATTTGCCGGCATTGGTGTACCCCACGATTGCCACGACAGGGACCTCGTTTTTTGTGCGACGTTCCCGTTGCACCCCACGGATACGGCGCACCTCACGCAGTTCCTCTTTGAGCTTTGTGATTTTACGGTGGATGTGACGTCGGTCGGTTTCGAGTTGGGTTTCACCCGGGCCACGGGTGCCGATGGGGCTTTTGCCACCGGCAGCTGTTTGGCGCACCAAGTGCCCCCACATTCCGGTCAGACGTGGGAGCAGATATTGGTATTGGGCGAGTTCCACCTGAAGCCGTCCCTCACGGGTTTGGGCTCGCATGGCGAAAATATCCAAGATGAGGGCGGCACGATCCATCACAGGAAGGTCGAGATCGTGGGAGAGGGCACGTTGCTGAGAAGGGGAGAGACTGTTATCGAAGATGACCATATCGGCATCGGATGCCATGGCAAATTCCTTGACCTCTTGCACCTTTCCCTCGCCGATATAGGTGCGAGAATCGGGGGTGTCTTTGTTTTGTATGAAAATTCCAAGACACTCCCCCCCTGCAGTTTCGAGCAGGGCGGCGAGCTCTTCCATGGATTGGTCGTTTGCACGTTCCTCCCGAAGTTGACTGCTTGCGCACAGTCCGACCAGTACGGCTCGGTTGGCAAATTCCTTCTTTTCTAGCATGGAGTCTCCTTTGTAGGGTTATTGTGGGATATCTTTGGCGAGGACTTGCAAAATTTCGCCAAAATAGAGGTGGTGGAAATCTTTGTCAGGGTAGACCTGATCCACGATTTCCTCGGGAATGGCACTGCCATTTAAGGGTTGGGTGAACCGTTTGCGACAGATCATGACCATATCTGCTTCGGCGAAATAAGGTGCGTGATCAAATAGGGTGGTGTAGCCACAATGGGCAATTTTATCTTGGTCACGACCACTGATGGTGCCACAATAGCTGAGGTTTTTTCGGTGTGGATCCCCCAAAAAGGAGAGGGAGAAATATTCTTCACGGTCGAGAAACTCTTTGGTATATCGCTGGGGGCGGACATAGATGGTCGCCATGGGGAGATTCCATAAAATGCCAAGTCCACCCCACGAGGCGGTCATGGTGTTGCAGGATTCTTGGGTGCCTGCAGTGATTAAAGGCCAAGCATCGTCAAAGAGGGAGAAGGGGTTTTTTGCGAGTTCTTTGGGATTGATGGTGTGAAACATGGAAATATCCTCCTATATTACGAACAATCTCACGAGGGATAGAGGTGGCGGGGGTTTCGTGAAATTGCGTTAAGACAGTATATGCGTGAGCGCACGAAAAAGTCGCACCATAGACGATACGGTGCGACTTTTTTGTTAGTTCGAGATGCCAAATTTTTTGTTGAACCGACTGACACGTCCACCGGTATCCACAAGTTTTTGTTTTCCTGTGTAGAAAGGATGGCACTTAGAGCACACCTCAACACGAATGTCTTGTTTTGTGGAGCGAGTATCAATCAAATTACCGCAAGCACAACGGATGGTGGTTTGCTCGTAATTTGGATGGATTCCTTCTTTCATGGTATCTTCACCTCTTTCGATTAGGGTGGAATTTTGCACGATTGCACTACATATGATACCACGTCTTGAAAGAAAAAGCAAGCCCTTTTTTAAGAAAATTTGAAATTTTTTATTTGGTGGATTCTTGCCTATATCATTTAGGATGGAGGAGGGGCTGGTCAACTTCGTATTCAGAGATTGACAAGGGGGCGAAAATATGGTACAATGGGAGGAAAAATTGTAGAAAGGGGTGACCTTGTTTGCGCCCTTATAATCGAGTGGTAGAGCTTTGTATCTTGATCTTTGTCTTTGCTTTTATCTTCTTTTTGGATCAAAGTACGTTGAATTTCATGCTTTTTTTAGTGGCTCACGCTGTGGCACCCCTTGTGCTATTTTACTCTATATTTATGGTGTATGCTCGGGTGTACGAACGAATTTTGTCAGGGACTCTCGTGGTGGCACTCCTCGCATTCCAGACCTATCTTGTGGCGAGTGGACATTTTAGCATTCAAGATCGTGCTGATTCTGGTGTGGTGCTGATCATGGCAGTGATGTTGGAGTTTTATATCCTTCGTCGTAAGAAAAAACGCTATATGTTCAAGCCTATCGACGAAAATAGCCTCTCGTTCGAGGATTTGCGTGAATTCAACCAACCTCTTCGCCCTATTTCGGTGGAGAAAATGGGGGAGGTGCTCACGGTTGCTACGTTGCGAGAGATGATGAAGGAACTGCCACGTAATTGCGCAGTGCGTTACGTCAATAAGGGCTCGCTTAGCGAGACCTATCTCGAAAATCTGGACAATTCCATGAGTGATCCCTATATTTATCTGGTGCTATCGGATACAGGGAGCGCTGCGAGCAACATGATTGGTATGATTACCAGTAAAACCTATAACCATATCTCTATTTCCTTTGATAATCAACTCAAAACCTTGGTGAGTTATAATGGAGGGGAAAAACTCACCCCTCCTGGACTCAATGCTGAGATGCTTGAGTGGTTCTTTAAAAAAGAGGATGCCTCCATTCGGATCTATCGCATGAAGGTGACACGGCAACAAAAAATCGACATGGCAGAGCAGGTCAAGCAGATCAATCAAGAGGGAAGCGCATATAACCTGCTCGGGATGGCGATGCGACACTCCTTCGAGCCTAATATTATGGTATGTTCTCACTTTGTTTACGGGCTACTTTGCTCGGTGGGGGCGCAATATTTCGTCAAATCTGCGGCAGAGGTACGGCCGACCGACCTCATCGAGTTAGATTATAATCGAAAACTAGAATATATCGAAACACTGACAGTTGCTACCATGGCAAAACCTTCTACTTACAAGGTAGGGACAAGTGAGGGGTAATCCCACGCAAGGAATCTCTCGTGCTCGGCAAATCGTGGCACCCCCACGAGAGCACACAACACTCGTCGGAAGGTGGGACATCCACTTCTGAAAATATTGCGTTGCATCTGAAAAAGAGCGACAGCAGGAGGAAATTATGACAAAGCAAAACAAGACCCTAGCACTGGTACAAATGGCACTTTTCTCGGCGATTATTGTCACCCTCGCTACCACACCCCTTGGATTTATCCCCCTTGTGGTGGTCTATGCCACAACGGTTCATATCCCTGTGGTGATCGGTTCCATCCTATTTGGCCCTCGTAAGGGCGCCTTTTTGGGGCTGGTATTCGGAATTGCGAGCATGATGAAGGCGACCTTTTCCCCTCATCTCACTTCCTTTGCCTTTTCCCCGTTCTATACGGGTGGAGAATTTTTGCAAGGTGGTTGGGAGAGTATTATCGTGAGTCTCGTGCCACGGATTTTGGTGGGGGTGCTCCCTTACTATGTCTATCAGTTTTTGCGTCGCATCAAGCAAAAAGAGGGGTTTTCTCTCCTTATTGCTGGGGTGGTTGGCTCCCTTACCAACACCATTTTGGTGATGCACTTTATCTACCTCTTTTTCGCAGAGGAGTATGGCGCTGTGATGGGATTCGAGTCCCATGCCGTCTATGGTGCTATTCTGCTGGTTATTGCGACAAGTGGGGTGGCAGAAGCGATCATTTCGGGGATTGTAGTCCCTGCAGTGACCACGGTATTGCTCAAGGTGCAACCTGGTTTCAAGGCTGTGGCAACCCAATAAAAGCAAGATATTTGCGTACCATCTCCCTTTTTGGGAGGTGGTACTTTTATTTTGCGAAAAGTAGGATCATTCACCATGAAATTACCGAAAATAATGCAAAAATAGTGGAGTTTTGTGACCTATGAGAAGGGGTGGTGAGGTGGCTTGGTGGGTGGGACGAAAAAAAGTTTAGATTCTGGTAAGAAAAGGTGGATTTTTTGGTTAGCCTATGGTAATATAGATGTGTATGATATTTTGCATAGAATGAAAGAGGATGGTTTAATGGTGACAACCCTTGATATTTTGAAGCAACTAGCAGATGGTATTTCTGTTCAATTTGGGCAGGATTGTGAAGTTGTGATCCACGACCTTGTGGGGCAGGATCTCGACCATTCCATCGTCTATATCAAAAATGGCAAGGTCAGTGGTCGTTGCGTGGGAGAGGGGTGCTCGGCGGTTGTTATGGATGCACTCCGACAAAATCCCGACTCACTCCAAGATAAATTTGCTTACCTCACTAAAACAGAGGATGGCAGGGTGCTAAAATCTAGCACAAGCTACATCAGGGACGAGAGCGGTGCGATACACTATATCTTCTCGATCAATTTCGATATCACACGACTCACTGCCATCGAATATGCCCTCGATTCCATCATCGGGACAGAGGAGAGCGATAGTAACCCTGTGAAGATTACTCACAACGTCAACGAACTACTGGATAATCTTATCGAGCAGTCGGTTGCCCTTGCCGGAAAGCCGGTTGCTATGATGAACAAAGAGGATAAAATCGTGGCGCTAGACTTCCTTAACCGGTCGGGTGCCTTCTTAATTACCCGTTCGGGGGATAAAGTATCCAATTATTTCGGAATTTCTAAGTTTACCTTATATAGCTACATCGAAGCCGGAAAAGAACAATCTTAATTTTTGAAGGAGAGACCGTTATGAACAAGATGAAATGGACAGCAAACAAACTACCAAAAACCGAGGATAAAAACCTCAAGCTTCTCTCGCATCAAGAGGCTGTTAAAGTGCGTGCCTTTCACGAGAGTTTCCCTCAATACTCCAAGACACCCCTTGTAAACCTTGAAAATATGGCATCCCACCTTAATGTGGGGGGATTGTTCGTCAAAGATGAGTCCTATCGCTTTGGTCTCAATGCTTTTAAGGTGCTAGGTGGTTCCTATGCCATTGCACGTTATATCGCAGGACAACTGGGCAAAGATGTCTCGGAGGTGCCCTATAACGTCCTCACTTCCGAGGGATTGCGTAAGGAATTTGGACAGGTCACCTTCTTCACGGCTACCGATGGAAACCATGGTCGTGGTGTGGCTTGGGCTGCCAATAAATTAGGGCAAAAATGCGTGGTTTATATGCCTGTGGGGACCACTCAAACCCGTTTGGAGCACGTTTTAGCAGAAAATGCCGAGGCAACCATCGAGACCGTCAACTACGACGACTGCGTGCGCAAGGCATCCCAATCTGCGGCAGCCATCGAAAATGGCGTGGTCATTCAAGATACTGCGTGGGAGGGATACGAAGAGATCCCCACTTGGATCATGCAGGGTTATGGCACCATGGCATTTGAGGCAGACGAGCAACTTGGCGAATATGGTTGCGACCGTCCCACCCATATTTTTGTGCAAGCTGGTGTGGGCTCTCTTGCTGGGGCTGTGCAGGGATATTTTGCCAGTCGTTATGCCGAGAACGAACCCACCGTCGTGGTGGTGGAAACACAGGTCGCCGACTGCCTCTATCAAGGGGCTATGGCTGGGGATGGCGAACCACGCACCGTGGGGGGAGATATGCTCACCTTGATGAATGGGCTTGCCTGTGGTGAACCTTCTACCATTGCGTGGGATATTCTGCGCAACCATGTCCACACCTTTATCAGCGCTACCGACCCCATCTGCGCCAAAGGAATGCGTCTGCTCGCAGCACCTATGAAGGGGGACACGGCTGTTACGGCTGGGGAATCTGGCGCTATCACTATGGGAGTGCTGTACAATATTATGAAGAATAAGGAGTACAGCGACCTTAAAAAAGAGCTCAAGCTCGACGAAAACTCGAAAATTCTACTCTTCTCCACCGAAGGAGATACCGACCCTCAACGCTATCAATCCATCGTGTGGGGCGGCGAGAACTCTATCTAAACATTGCTAAATGCCGAACAATTGATAAAGTTGTGGCAACCCGGTTCTGTGCACAGCGTTCATACAGAAATAGAAGTGGAGAATAGAAGACATGTATAATAAACTCATCATTGCAGAGTATGAAAAGATAGATAAGTTCTCGAAGAAGTTCTGTTTCATTTTTTGGGGAATAGTGGCATTTGCTTGGATATTAAATGAGCTGAATTTTTATATTCTAGATAAACCATCTATGAGGATTTTGATGATCTTTAGCACCCTTCTCATGTCACTCCCTGTGTGGGTTTCGGGGATGAAGGATGTGAAAGAGTGGCGCTATGTGGTGGCTGCTGTGCTTACCATTCAAGTGGGTGTGCTCTATACCTTCCTCTCGGTTCACTCGGTGCTCACCTTCCTCTTTCCTGTGACCTTAATGACCATTTATGGTGATAATAAACTGAAATGGTGTACCATTGTGGGGACATTTTTTAGCATGTCCTTCTCACATATTCTCAGTGTTGATTATTCCTTGGTCTTTGACGACCCCTATGTGGGACACCTTAAAGAGACATTGATTTTTGCCCTCACCCCTCGACTGCTCATTTTTTCGGGGTATGTGGCACTGCTCAACTACATCAGCGACCGAAATCAAAGCATCTTAAATCAAGTGCTTGAATATGCTAAAAATCTCTATCGCACTCAAGCGGAATTGGTGGAGCAATTTGCGATCATTTCCGAGTCGAAATCTGGTCAAACCGGTCAACATATTCGTCGAGTGGGCAAATATATGGAGGTCTTTGCAGATGAACTTGGGATTGTGGATGACAGAGATAACCTAGTGCTTGCCTCTATGATGCACGATGTAGGAAAACTGTGGATTCCTGGCGAAATCATTGAAAAACCAGCCAAACTGACCAAAGATGAGTTTGCTGTGATTAAAAAACATACCAAATATGGATTCTCGCTCCTTGAAAAAACTCCAGGTCGTATTATGGAACTTGCCAGAACCATCGCCCTAGAACACCATGAACGGTACGACGGTGGGGGCTATGACGGCAAAAAAGGGGAGGAAATCGACTATTACAGTCGAATTATGTCCATTGTGGACGTCTTTGATGCCATGCTCTCGGTGAGATCCTATAAACCTGCCTACCCACCTGAACTGGTCTATGAAGAGATTGTCAAGGAGGCAGGGGGGCAGTTCGACCCTGAATTGGTCGAGGTATTCAAACGCTGCTACCCCAGACTCAAAGAGATTGCGGCAGAAAATCCAGATTAGCAAAAACCGGTAGCAAAGGAGGGAATCCATGGAATATCGTCCACTTGCAGATGAAATTCGCCCTGAAACCCTTGCTCAAGTGGTGGGACAATCCCATATTTTGGGAGAGGGGGGACTGCTCCGTCGCTTAATCGAAGGGGGCGAGATCCCCAATATGATCTTCTATGGACCTTCGGGGACAGGGAAAACCACGGTAGCAAACCTCATTGCAACCCAGACAAAACGTCCCCTCCATCGCCTCAATGCCACCACGGCATCCATCGCAGATATCAAGGAAATCCTCGCTCAAGTGGGGACCCTCCTCGCCCCTGATGGGGTGCTCCTCTACCTCGACGAGATCCAGTATTTTAACAAGAAACAACAACAATCCCTCCTCGAATTTATGGAAAATGGCAAGGTCACACTGATCGCTTCCACCACCGAAAATCCATTTTTCTACGTCTTTGGAGCAGTGCTCTCACGCTCTTCCGTCTTTGAGTTTCTACCCATTACCCCTGAAGAAGGTGTCCCTGCGGTGGAGCGAGGATTTGACCTGCTAGCGAAGAAATTAGGGGTTACCATGATCCTTGAGGACGGGGTGGCACTGCAAATTTCCACTGCCTGTGGTGGGGATATTCGCAAGGGGATGAACGTTGTGGAACTCCTTGTCTCGACGGCAGTGCGTGGCTCGGATGACACCATGACCATCACGATGGAGGACACCCTGAAAACAGGGGGGAAATCGGCGCTACGGTACGACCGTGATGGCGAATCCCACTACGATATTTTATCGGGGCTGCAAAAGTCCATCCGAGGGTCTGACCCGGATGCAGCACTTCACTATTTGGCTCGACTGGTAGAAGCAGGGGACCTCATCTCGGCTTGTCGGAGACTGATGGTGATTGCGTGCGAGGACGTGGGGCTTGCCTATCCACAGGCCATCACCATTGTCAAATCCTGTGTGGATGCAGCCCAGA
>JAWXUK010000029.1:0-15767 GCA_044432785.1 Eubacteriales bacterium
CAACATTCCAGCGAGGATGCGCAAAATGAGGTTTCCACTGAGGAGATATTCCGTGGTGTCGTAGCTGGTGACAAGGGTCCAACCGAGGTCGCCCACGAAGTAGGCTCGACCGGTGCGATCCACCCCTGCTTGGGTGAACTCAACCATTGTGCCTGAAGGGGTCGAGAGCTCGCTTGTGAGTCCTGAAAGTTGCAAAACACTGACGTTTTGCCCAACATTTGTGGGGGTATTGTGTGCAATGATGGTTCCACTTGGATCCACCACAAAGTTTGTCCCTGTGGTGCAAAAGTCGCTTGCGCTGATAATTTTCGTGGCGAAATCGGTGGTTAAATCGAGGGAAACGGCACCCACCACGTTATTGCCCGAGAAGACAGGGCTTGTGATGGAAATGACCTTAAGGCCGGTGTCGACATCGATGTAAGGGTCGGTGATCACGGTTTTTTGACTGGTAACCGCTGCGTAATAAGGGCGAGTCGCAAAGGAGAAACTCGCATCCGATGTACTAGAATCTTTGGCAAAATAGGAATCCTGTGCCACACTTAAGAGGTAGACATCCACAAAAACATCTTTGTTATCAGCGCTTATGGCTTGGAGTTCGGATAATACGGTTGGTGCAAGTTCGTGGTGTTGCATTTGGTTTAGCTTGTTGCTCTCGGCAAGGAGGGTGACGACATTTGAATTTTTAGAAATGACCTCAGCGATGGAAATATATTGATCCATAGAGGCATTGATGGCTGTAGAAACGGTGCTTGCCGTATTGGCAAGTCGGTTTTCTTCTAGCTCGTGAACCACGACCTTGGTATAGGTTCCGATGACGCAAAGAGCGATAAAGTTGATGGTAACCATCCCGATCATAAGGCGATTTGCAGCCTTTTTCGCAATGGAGCCCTTGTGTGTCGATTTACGGTGATTTGTTGCCTTTTTATCTTTTTTCGACTTTTTTGACGTGGTTGTTGCATCCATTTCTCCAATAGTTTCGTGGAATTCCTGTGTGGCAACTGGGTCGGTTGGTTGTATTTTTTTACTCATGATTATCACCTTTTGAGATCAAAATTTTGATGGGATTGGGGAGCGATATTTCTTTGCAGATATTAAATCTCTTTATTATACCATAGGTATTGCAAAAATGCAAGGTTTTTTCAAAGTTTTTTGTTTTTTATTCTGTCTTATTCTCCCTTTTTCCACCCCTACTATCCATAAATAGGCAAAGAAAAAAACCTTCGTTAGAAGGTTTCGGCTATCAAAAAGGTTAAGGCAACCTATTTGAAACAGAAAAAAAGGATACCTTAATAGGTATCCTTTTTTATTTGCGTGACCCCAACACATGATGTTAAGAGTCAGCATTGTCTTCCTCTAACTCTTTCCAAAATTCGCCCATTGAATGATAGTTTTTCCCTTCATCTTCTCCGTGTTCAATTGCCTCAATGACGGAAATTGTTTCAGCATTTGGTATTTGATTGAGTAGGGATTGATGAAAAAATTCAGTCCATGATAATCCCAATTTTGATAAATATGATTCCGTTTGCAATTTCAACCTTTTGTCCATAGTAATCGTCACCTGTTCCATCAAAACACTTCCTTTCAAATATAAAAAAACAGACAATCTTCTGACGAAAATTGTCTTGTCTTTTTTATTGGAGCGAGTGACGAGGCTCGAACTCGCTACCTCCACCTTGGCAAGGTGGCGCTCTACCAGATGAGCTACACTCGCAAATGCCTTGGAAAACCAAGGCTTGGTGCCCCCGGCCGGAATCGAACCAGCGACACGAGGATTTTCAGTCCTCTGCTCTACCAACTGAGCTACAGGGGCAAATTACCATTAAAATTAATGGCGACTCGGAAGGGACTCGAACCCTCGACCTCCGCCGTGACAGGGCGGCGTTCTAACCAACTGAACTACCGAGCCAGATAGTGGGCTAAAGGATTTCGTGGTGGGAACAACAGGGCTCGAACCTGTGACCCCCTGCTTGTAAGGCAGGTGCTCTACCAGCTGAGCTATGCTCCCTTTTTTAGGTGCGCACCCTTTAGCGACTTAATCAGTATACTAAATATTTACCAGCTTGTCAACCCCTTTTTTAATTTTTTTTTGCACTCTTTTTTCTCTTCCCTTTTTCCCTTGACATTCTGGGAAAAAAATGGCATAATGGAAGATATTTTAATGTAAAGGAATGAAACCAAAATGAGTAATTCTATCAAACGTATCGGCGTGCTGACCAGTGGAGGAGATGCCCCTGGGATGAACGCTGCTGTGCGCTCGGTTGTGCGCTCGGCTATTTCAAGTGGCCTCTCTGTCGTGGGGATTCGCCGTGGTTGGAATGGTCTGATCAACAGCGATTTTTCTGTGATGGACCATAACAGTGTTAGCCATATCATCCATCGTGGAGGTACCATCCTCTATACTGCACGCAGCATGGAATTTATGACAGAAGCCGGTCAAATCCGAGCTGTGGATACCTGCCGTATGCTGGGTCTGGATGGCGTGGTCGCCATCGGAGGAGACGGAACCTTCCGTGGGGCGCAAGCCCTATCGGCTCGTGGGATTCCTGTGATCGGGATTCCTGCTACCATTGATAATGATGTGGGATGCAGTCATTATACCATTGGATTCGACTCGGCTTGTAACTCTGCCATTCATTGTATTGATATGCTGCGTGATACCATGCAATCCCACGAGAGATGCTCGGTGGTGGAAGTGATGGGGCGTCATGCCGGTAACCTTGCCCTTTATGTGGGAATTTCCATCGGTGCCACTGCTGTGCTCATCCCTGAGAGAGAGGGGCGCTTCGAGCAAGATGTCCTCGATAAAATTCGCAATGCCCGTCTGGCTGGTTCCACTAACTTTATGGTGGTGGTGGCAGAGGGGGCTGGAAACTCCTTCGATATCGCAAAGAAGATCGAAGAGGCATTCGGGATTGTCCCCTGCGTGACGGTTTTGGGTCACATTCAACGGGGTGGCTCCCCTACTGCTCGTGATCGTGAAGTGGCGAGCCGCATGGGATATAATGCTGTAAAATGTCTTGTTGAGGGACGTACCAACCGTATTATTGCCACTATGGATGGTCAACTTGTGGATCTGGAGATCAATGAGGCGCTCGAGATGAAAAAGAAATTCCAGATGGATCGCTATGATATTTTAGAGTCCATCACTCGTAGCATTCCCATCCCTATGTAACAGAGATTCAAACCACCTACTTTTTTTGTAGGTGGTTTCTTTTCCAATTTGTGGTATACTTGATATAATCTATCATTTTTGAGGTGAACTATGGCGCAATCTATCTTAAAATTCAAAGGCAACTGGAGAAATTACCAAAAACGTGTCCTATCCCGTTTCTCCCAGTATAAACAAGATGGTAAAATTCATATTGTGGCTGCGCCTGGGTCTGGTAAAACCACCCTTGGCATTGAACTAATCGGTTTATTTGGCGAGCCCTGCATCGTCTTAACCCCTTCTATCACCATTCGTGAGCAGTGGATCTCACGCATTGAAGATGCCTTCTTGATGGAAGGGGTGAAGAGCGAAGATGTCCTCTCCCAAGATTTGAAAGATATGAAGTGGATCACTGTATGCACCTATCAAGCCATCCATAGTGCCATGACCCACTATAGAGGGAAGCTTTGCGATGAAGTCGAGGAAGAGAGCAATCAAGGAGCTATAGTGGAAGAGACCGTCGATTATGCGACCTTTGATTTGATTGCAGCCATCAACGAGCATCACATCAAAACCATCTGCTTAGACGAGTGCCATCATTTACGCAACGAATGGTGGAAGGCACTTGAGACCTTTCAAAAAGAAACAAGCCTAGACTATACCATTGCCCTCACTGCCACACCACCTTACGACTCCACACCAGAATTATGGGCACGATATCTCCAAGTATGTGGAGAGATTGACGAAGAAATCAGTGTCCCTGAACTGGTAAAGGAATCCAACCTATGTCCACATCAAGATTACGTTTATTTCAATTATCCAACCAAGGACGAGCTTGGCAAGATCAATGAATTTAAAACCAAACGAGATGAATATTGCAATTCCCTCTTAAAGGATGATCTGTTTAAGTCCATCATCTCATCCCATGCTTGCCTGAAACAAGATGCAGATTTTGATAAACTATTAGAGGACCCTGCCTATCTATCCTCCATCTTGATCTATTTAAATGCCACTGGCACCAAAGTGAGTGGTAATTTCAAAGAATTATTAGGATATACCCGATTAGAGCCCCCCTCCCCTAAATGGTTTGAACTACTCTTACAGGGCTTATTATACAAAGATAGCCACTCCTACGACATTGATGAAGATACCCTGAAAAAATATATCCACGAGTTAAAGCTACGTGGTTTAATCGAGAAACGAAAGGTTACGTTGCAACTTCATTACAACCTGAAAAAGGATCTCGTTAGTTCTATTGGTAAATGCGAAAGTATCAAAGATATCACTGTAAACGAGTATAATAGCATGGGAAAAGGGCTTCGATTGCTCATCCTTTGCGATTATATCAAAAAAGAGTATAAACCTGCCGTGGGTAACCTTGAATTAGATGTCCACGCACTTGGGGTGATCCCATATTTCGAACTACTTAGAAGGGATACCCAAGCACGAAATAGCGAGCTAAATCTCGGGGTTTTGTGTGGTAGCATTGCCATTATTCCGTCGCATGCCAAATCAAGGCTGTTGGAATTGGTGCGAGATTCCTCGGTGATTTCCTTTAAACCCATCGGGGCTTTGTCGGAGCAAGACTATGTGGAGGTCGAGGTGCGAGGCAATCGCCATTTCTTAACCGGAGTGATCACGCAATTATTTGAAGAGGGTTATATGGAGGTATTGATTGGCACGAAATCCTTATTAGGGGAAGGATGGGATTCTCCCTGCGTCAATTCCTTGATTCTGGCAAGCTTTGTTGGAAGTTTTATGCTGAGCAATCAAATGCGAGGTCGAGCCATCAGAACCTATCCCAAAAACCCAAATAAAACCAGCAATATCTGGCACCTCGTCTGCGTGATACCCTCGAAAATGGAAAAGAAATGCGAGCAGACAAACCAGTTGCAGCTCGATCTACCCCGTGAAGAAAATCAGGATATGGAAATGTTATCTCGGCGAATGGATAATTTTTTAGGTCTGCATTACGAAATCGATTCCATCGAAAGTGGCATCCATCGACTCACAGCCATACGCACTCCCCTTGATACCAAAGGCAATGTGGAAAAGACAAATGGGACCATGCTTGCGCTCTCTGCCGACCGAGCAACCTTAAAATCCAGATGGGAGAGATCCCTCCTTGCGATGAACAAAATGGAGATTGTCGACGAAGTTTGCACCGAGGAGAAGCCTGCCACAAGCGTCCTTCTATTCGACTATATACGCTATCTCATCATCTCCCTGATCTCCTATTTCTTACGTGTACAATTTCTACCCTCTGGCAGTGATGATCTCATTTATGAACTGGTATTAAAATTGATTTCACTCGTCATTTTGGCCTGTCTTGTGTCCAATAGTGTGAAAATAATACAATTTTTAAACCCGTTGAAAGGGCTAAAACTGCTAGGAGAAGGGGTGCGTCAGGCACTGATCCAAGCCGGTAAATTCGATGGATGTGAGCACCGTGTCGAAGCCATTCATACCCAAGTGTTGCATCAGATTTATCTCGTGGGTGGAACAGGGCACGATAAGGCTGTGTTTGCGCAATGTATGTCCGAACTACTTGCCGAAGTGGATAATCAACGATATATTTTGTATGCACCTCGTAGAAAGCATAAAAAAGATGGATATTTCCCTGTTCCCGAACTATTTTCCAAACGTAGAGAGGATGCCGAACTATTTGGCTCTTGCCTGAAAAAATATACAAAGGATTACACCGTTGTCTATACCCGTAATCCCGAGGGCAGAAAAATACTGTTAAAAGGTAGAGTACACGCCATGGCAAATAAGCAAAACCGTGCCATCCAACGCAAACGAGTCAAAGATGGATTAGAGTAACCCTCCTCCTTCATTTGCTAGCATACCAAACCCACCTACAACTTTTGTAGGTGGGTTTTCTATCTATTCCGCTCTCCCCTCCTCTATCATCTCGTGCAAAGATTTGAGAGCCTCACTCAGTGTCCCAACCTCATCACAAAGCCCGATACTCACGGCTTCTTCGCCGCTTACAATCGTGCCAACATCGCTGACCAGTTCCCCTGTATTTAGCATAAGCGAGCGAAAAGAGTGGTCATCCACCGTGGAGTGCTCTACCACGAAGTCGATGATCCTATCTTGGATTTTCTTAAAATGCTCGAAACTTTGGTGAACTCCGATGATCATGCCATTCATACGAACTGGGTGGATGGTCATACTGGCTGTTTTTGCGATGAAGGTTTTATCGGCTGACACTGCGATGGGGATGCCGATGGAGTGCGCCCCCCCTAACACCAGTGCCACTGTGGGTTTGCTCATCCCTGCCACCCCCTCTGCGATGGCAAGCCCTGCTTCCACATCCCCGCCAGCCGTGTTTAAGAGGAGGAGTAGTCCCTGTACCTCTGGGTCTTCCTCGTGGCTTGCGAGGAGAGGGAGGATCTCTTCGTATTTGGTGGTCTTGGTTTGGGTGGGAAGGATTTGGTGTCCCTCGATTTGACCGATGAGGGTGAGGATTTGGATTTCGCTCTCCTTTGGGGTGGTCATCGGGTCGGTGGTTTGGGTGGTTTGTTCTTGTTCTTCTTCCATGGTGTCCCCTCCTATTGCTTCTGGGTATTCTCTTTGATAGGATGTCCCAATAAATCAAGTGATATGCAAAATTTTTCATCTTTTTGCATAGATTGTCGCACCATTTCTTGGGGCTGTCATAGTATGAAACGTGAGCAAACCCAATTTTATTCTAGGAGGTAATTTTATGCCAGACCAAACATTTCCAGGGCCCATCGGAGAAGAGCGCAATATTCGTGAGGCTGTTTGTATTCATTCCAACAAAATTTATGATTCTTGCAAAGACAAAGATTGTTTAGAGGATTTGCGTGTGTACCTCACCACCAGTTCTCAAGAGGTGGTGGATCGTGCGCTATCGGTCAAGGCCAAAAGTGCTGAGCTTGTTTACTCGGTCATTGATGTCGAGCCTGTGAGCTTTAACCACGGTTGCTATACCGTTGATGTCCATTTTTACTATCAACTTGTCATGGATGCCTTTGTGGGAAGCCCTCGCCCTGTGGAGATCACTGGGGTTTCGGTCTTCGATAAACGGATCGTCCTCTTTGGTGGGGAGTCGGGCTCTAAGACCTTTTCCTCTCGCCCCTTGGGTAACTACGGGGTAACCCCACTCCCCACTGCCTTTATGGAGGCTGTTGACCCCATCGTTTTGGGCACCAAGATGCTAGATGTCTGCGATGCTCGCCCTGTAGACTGTGCCACCCTTGATCTCCCTGACGTGGTGAAGCAAGGTCTGGGAGATGCCCTTGCCACCGATTGCGATGGTCGTCGCCTCTATGTTTCCCTCGGTCAGTTCTCTATCATTCGGTTAGAGCGTGATACCCAACTTTTGATCCCTGCTTATGACTATTGCTTGCCCGAGAAAGAGTGCAACGGTGGGGATACCCCTGTCCCTGAAGATCCTTGCGAGCTCTTCCGTCAAGTCAGTTTCCCTGTGGATGAGTTCTTCCCTGTGGATGGTAGCTGTCAAAGCTCTCGCACTGGTTTTGGATGCGACCAAAGTTATTAAGACACCCTTTTCATTCCCCCCTTTGCTAGGTGCAGAGGGGGGATTTTTTCGCCTAGAACCGTGGGGGATTAGACCTGCAAAAATGCCCCCTCCCCCCTTGACATTGAGGTGGATTTCTGGTAAAATAGTGAGCATAAATATCTGAAAGGAGCGAGGGTTTTGATCGCAATTGTAACCGATGTACAATATAAAATGTCCCTCGCCCTGTTGCGTGATTTGGTGGCAGAGGGCTATACCGTCATCCCCTGTTCCAGTGATAAGGTTCTGCCCCCTCTTGGCTTTTCTGTGAGTGGGGTGGATCGCACGGTGGTGCTCCCTGATGTTGGCAAGTCCCCTCATGACTATCTGCAAGCCCTGTTAGAGCTCGCAGAGGAATGTCTGGTCGAGAGTGAAGAGCGTCCTGTGATTTTACCCATCGGCGCTAAGACCATTGGGCTACTCTCGAGCGAGGACTCTCTCCCTCTGCGAGAGAAGGCAGATTTCCTCATCCCCGCCACCGATACCTTGCAATTACTAAGCGACAAGGGCGAGATGAGCAAACTTGCCACTTCGTTGGGGGTTCCCATTCCACCTGAAATTTGCCTGGATACCGACTCCTACCCTCGTGTGGTCAAGCCACATTGTGGGGAGAAATATGGGCTATCGGCTCGTGAGCGTTATGCCATTGTGCAAAACGCCACAGAACAAGAGATTGCGGTAGAGCGCTATTCCTCATTAGAGGGGAGATATCCCTTGGTGCAACAGTATCTCACGGGGGATGGGTATGGATGCTCGGTCCTTGCGAGAGAGGGCGAGGTGCTCCACATGATTTCCCATCGACGATTGAGGGAGTATCCCATTTCTGGTGGTCCTTCTAGCGCCTGTGTGACCGTGACTGACGAAGTGTTAGAGAGATATACCAAGATTTTGTGCAAGGCTGTCCGGCTAGATGGGGTTGCGATGTTTGAATTTAAGGGAGGGCCTGAAGAAGGGTTCTACTTTTTAGAGGTCAACCCTCGTGTCTGGGGGACCTATCCTTTAACCCATGTCTCTGGTAGTAGCTTTACCGTGGACTGGGCGAGGGTGTCGCAAGGGCAGGAGTGTCTGGGTGTTGCCCCTACCATTGGCAAGAGAATGCACTATCTACCCACCGATTGTCTTGGAAGTATTCGCTATGGGCTAAAAGGACAATGGAAGAAAGCATTCGAGGGGATTTTGGCAATTTTCTTTGTGACCGATGGGGTCTTTGCTTGGAAGGAACCTAAGGCAAATCTCTCCTACCTGCTTGCTCTGCTCTTCAAAAAAGGGGGGTCTCATGGAGGTCACGGTTGATTTTCACGTGCATACCGATTCCTCCTTTGACGGACGGCACTCTTTAGAAGAGATGCTTCTCTCTGCGAAGGAGAAGGGGCTAAATGCCATAGCCATCTGCGATCATAATATCATTTTCGACCCTGCGAGATTAGCCCCCCTCCCCTCTGGCTCTCTCGAGGGGTTTTTGGTGATTGCTGGGTGTGAATTTTCCACCGACCGAGGGCATATTTTGGGACTCTTCTTACAGGATTGCCCCGACCTTGCCCCCCTGTTCGAGGGAAAGTCTGTTGCCGATTTTCACAAGACCCTTTCCCTGATCCAGTCGCTGGGTGGGATTGCCGTGGTGGCACACCCCTTTGCTCGAAGTGAGGAGAGAGAGATGGATTTTTGCGCTGAACTCTTTGGTGTGGAGGTTGCAAATGCGAGGGCATGGTATAAAAACCCTCGTGCCAATGTGCAAGCTCTGGAACTTGGGCGAGAATATGGTAAGGTCTCCTTCGGGGGGAGCGATGCCCACTCCAAGGGAGAGATTGGCAACTGTTACACCACGGTTTTGGTGGAAGAACTATCCCTTGATCGGATTCGGTCGGCAGTGTTGTCGGGGAAAACCCAAGTGGTTCATCTGCGTAACACCAAACGAATTTACAAAGGTGCTTCCCAACTGATCAAAGCAAAACGAGGGGGAGGCTCCCTCTTACAAGGTATCCTCTATTATTGTTACTGCATTTTGTGGGATTGTTTCCACCCATCCAACCTGAAATAGGAGATTTATTATGTCTGTCATTACACCGGTCATCAAAATTGGCAAAAAAGTGAAGAAGAAACTGATCAAGCCACCGGAACTTATGCTCTCCCCTGTGCGTCGGATTGAGCGTGTTGCCACCGAGGAGAGGCTATGCGCCATGACCTTTGACGATGGTCCCTTCGCTCTCCCCCCCTCCCCTAGTCAGTCTAGTCAATCTTTGACCGACTTGTTACTGGATATCTTAGCAAAGTACGATGCAAAGGGCACCTTCGACGTTGTGGGGGATACCAGTGGGAATTATCCCGATGAGGCTGGAAAGCTCTCCTCCCCTTCATGGGGTGGGATTGCCTATGATCACTACCCTGATATTGGACAAGATCATCTGGGTGGGGTGATTGCCTGCCCCGACCTTGTGCGCCGTATCATTGCCGAGGGGCACGAGGTGACAAACCATGGGTATGCCCATATTTTGTTTGGGAAAAAGCCACTGGTCTATGGCAAACGTCAGTATTTCAAGAATATTGACGAGGTCATCGCCGACCTGCGAAAACTGCACGACCACATGGAGAAGGAATACTCCTACACCATGAAGCTATCACGTCCCCCCCATTATGTGGACAACATTGCAGGTGGGGTCAACTCTTACGATGCCTATCAACAGTTGGGGTATCAATACATGGCTGCGAGCTTTGATGGGGCTGGTTGGCTCCCTCGTAAAACCTATGAAGAAGAGGTTGGGGATACCCATTTGCCTTTGACACGGCTGTTGCGTGAGAATCCTGACGCCCTCTGTGGACAGATCATTTTCCAAAAAGATGGCTACAATATGGCAAAACGCACCCCGATCGCCGACGGACTCGAGAAGCAACTCGATCTGCTCAAGACCTACGACTATAAGGTGGTGACGGTCTCGCAGCTGATGGAGCACTCCCCTTTCACCGATGTTTCCATTGATGTGAAAAGTGCGCAGTCGGCAAAGGAACTCCTCGCACTTGGAAAATGTCTTGTCTATCGTGATAATAGCTTAAGGCTCTATCATCTGCTTACCCGTGGGGAACTTGCCATGGTCTTCTTTGGGATCGAGCAAGAAAACCATCGGTTAGCGCTCATTCGTGATAAGGTACCAAGCAAATTTTCCGATATTCCAACCACCCACCCCTATCGTGCTGCCATTGAGTTTGCCGTGGACGAGGGGTATTTCACCCCGAACGGCAACCAGTTTTCCCCCAAAGAAACGGTATCTGGGGATGAATTCAATGCTTTTTGCGATCAATATTACCATGCTAACTGCGCTATCGAAGGAATCACCATGACACACCGTGCCATGATCAAGGCAATGAAACATTTAGAGCATCTTTAAAGAAAGACCGAGCAATCACGTTGTTTTTCCTTTGGAGATTCAACCATCTAACACGAGACCACATAAACAAAGGAGAACTACTATGTCCAAAGAACTTGCAAAAGTTTACGAGCCTTCCGAGGTGGAGGATCGCATCTATCAATCATGGGAGCAAGCTGGCTGCTTCAAAGGGGTCATTGATTCCAAGAAAAAACCATTCACCATTGTGATGCCCCCTCCAAACGTCACTGGAGAACTGCACATGGGTCACGCCATGGACTGCACCCTCCAAGATATTTTAACCCGATTTAAAAGAATGCAAGGCTATGCTGCCCTGTGGGTTCCTGGCACCGACCATGCCGGAATTGCCACCCAAATCAAAGTGGAAGAGACCCTGCGCAAAGAAGAAAACCTCACTCGTTACGATTTAGGACGGGACAAATTTTTGGGGCGTGTGTGGGATTGGAAAGAGAAGTACGGCAACCGCATTGTCGAGCAACAAAAGAAGATGGGTTCCTCCTGCGACTGGGATAGAGCTCGTTTTACCATGGACGAAGGGTGCTCTAAGGCAGTGCGTGAGACCTTTGTTCGGATGTTTGACGAAGGGCTTATCTATCGTGGCAATCGTATCATCAACTGGTGTCCCGACTGTACCACTGCTTTAAGTGACGCCGAGGTGGACTACAAGGACAAAGAGGGTTCCCTCTGGCACATCAAATATCCCATCGTAGGGGAAGAGGGGCGCTATGTCATCGTTGCCACCACCCGTCCTGAAACCATGCTTGGAGATAGTGGTGTTGCTGTTCACCCCGATGATGATCGTTATCGTGATTTGGTGGGCAAAAAATGTATGCTCCCACTGATGGATCGTGAGATCCCCATTGTTGCCGATGATTATGTGGATATGGAGTTTGGTACTGGTTGCGTGAAGATGACCCCTGCCCACGATCCTAACGACTTCGAGGTGGGAAAACGTCACAACCTCGAGACCATTCGTGTCCTTGATGATAACGGAGCTGTCAATGCTCTGGGTGGAAAGTATAAAGGGCTTGACCGTTATGTGGCTCGCAAGAAAATCGTAGCCGAACTCGACGAGATGGGACTGCTCGAGAAGGTGGAACGTCGTCCACACAACGTGGGAACCTGTTATCGCTGTTCCACCGATGTGGAACCCATTGTATCGGATCAGTGGTTTGTCAAGATGGAACCTCTGGCACAAGAGGCACTTGCCGTGGCACAAGATGGCAAAACCAAATTCGTACCACAACGATTTACCAAGATTTATACCAACTGGATGGAGAATGTCCACGATTGGTGCATTAGCCGTCAACTTTGGTGGGGACATCAAATTCCTGTCTGGCACTGCGAGGACTGCATGGGACTCACGGCTAGCGTGGATGATGCTACCGTCTGTAAACACTGTGGTAGTACCAAGATCAAGCAAGATCCCGACGTGCTAGATACCTGGTTCTCCTCTGCGCTGTGGCCTTTTTCCACCTTGGGATGGCCTGAAAAAACCCCTGATTTGGATTATTTCTACCCTAACTCCGTCTTGGTAACCGGTTATGATATCATTTTCTTCTGGGTGGCTCGCATGATCTTCTCGGGTTGCAAGCAAACTGGGGAAACCCCCTTCCCTACCGTGTTTTTGCATGGTTTGGTGCTGGATAAGAATGGTCATAAGATGTCCAAATCGGCTGGCAACGGAATCGACCCCCTCGAAATCTCTGCGCAATATGGAACCGATGCCCTTCGTTTTTATCTGGTGAGTGGTAACGCTCCTGGAAATGATATGCGTTTCTTCCACGAGAAATGCGAGGCAATGCGCAACTTTGCCAATAAAATCTGGAACGCAAGTCGTTTCCTCATGATGAACCTCACCATTACCACGAACGAGCTCCCCCCTGTGGCACAACTCGAGATTGAAGATAAGTGGATTTTATCCAAACTCAATGCTGCCATTGGTCAAATCACCGATAATATGGAGAAATTCGAGCTTGGTGTGGCAGCCCAAAATATCTACGACTTTGTGTGGGATGATTACTGCGATTGGTATATCGAGCTCACCAAAACACGTCTGCAAAGCGACGATGTGGCAAGCAAAGAGAGTGCGCAAAAGGTGCTGTGCTATGTGCTCACCGAAATGCTCAAACTGTTGCACCCCTACATGCCATTCCTCACTGAAGAGATTTGGCAAGCACTCCCACACGAGGGGGATTTCTTGATGACTGCGCAGTGGCCTGAAGTGAGAAGCGAGTTCGACTTCCCTGTCGAAGCAAAGGCGATGGAGTCCATCATGGAGGCGATCACGGCTGTTCGTGTCCGTCGCTCCGAGATGAATGTTCCCCCCTCGAAGAAGGCGCAACTGACCATCGCAACCGACGAGACCGAGAGTTATACCTTGGGACTCCCCTTCCTCAAACGTCTTGCCTATGCAAGCGAGATCACCCTTGTTTCTGCAAGCACTGCTGTGAGTGGTGAGGGAATGGTGACAGCCATTACCCCGAGCGCTAGTATCTTTATGCCACTCTCTGACCTTGTGGACATGGCAAAGGAGAAAGAGCGTATTGCTCGTGAGCAGAAGAAAAATCAAGAGGAACTCACCAAGCTACAAACCAAACTTGCAAACCCTGGTTTTGTGGATAAAGCTCCTGAAAAGATTGTAAATGCCGAGAAGGAACGGTGCGCCAATTTGGAGGCACTCATTTCCAAGCAACAAGAACAACTAGATAGTATGTAACACTATAAGGTGCGTGCCCTTTCGAGGGTGCGTGCCTTTTTTGTCTGGAGAGAAAACACCACAATCACCTTTTTATTTGAAAAAAGTTGTCCACTTTACATAGATTTAACATAGACTCCCTTTTAGACTTTACATTGGTGGTCTAGAATAAGAAATGTCGATACGACAACACAACTTTTCAAACAAATTTGAAGGAGACTCTAACATGAAAACAACTTCCCTACTCTCTGCTCTGGTTCTTAGCACTGCTCTTGTGAGCTGTTCCTCTGGCGACACCTCTACTACCCCCGAAACCTCTACCCCCGAAACCACAACCCCTTCTACCTCTACGGGTACAACTAGCACTGTAACACCTAGCGCTGATCCAATTTCTGGCACCCTGACCATGGGTGGTTCTACTTCGGTGGCCGAGGTCATCGGTGGAATGATGGAGATCTACATGGCTGAGAATGATGGCGTAGATATCACTTATGCCCCTACCGGTTCTAGTACTGGTGTACAAGGTGCCATTGATGGAACCCTTGATCTTGGTCTTTCGAGCCGTGTGCTCAAAGATGCCGAGAAAGAGACCGTGGACGAAGTGGTCTTTGCACTGGACGGCATCGCAGTGGTGGTCAACACTGAAAACAGCATCACCGACATTTCCATGAGCGACCTTGTTGCCATCTTCAACGGCGAGATCACTGATTGGAGCGAAGTGGGTGGTACTGCTGGCGAGATCGTGACCATCGGACGTGACTCTGCTTCTGGTACTCGTGATGGATTCGAATCCATTCTTGGTATCTCTGATGTGGTCTACACCGAAGAGTACTCTGCAACCGGCGCTGTGATCGGTGGCGTAAGCGCTACCCCTGGTGCCATCGGTTACATCTCTCTCTCGGCTGCAGATGACAAAGTGACCACACTTTCCATCGACGGTGTTGTTCCTAGCGCTGATACCGTTGTGGATGGTAGCTACTCGCTACAACGTCCCTTCGTCTTTGCTGTGAACGCAGCAAACCTCTCCCCTGTTGCTGAATCCTTCCTCAACTGGGCGACAAGTGGTGAAGCTGACGAGCTCATCCTTCACGCTGGCGTGATTCCTCCTGTTGCTTAAATTGATCTCCCCCCTCTATTGTTCTCCCCCCACTTCGGTGGGGGGACTATCCTATCCTCCCCTCTTTTTGTGGGGATTGTATTTTTCACCTTGGAAGGAAGATTACCATGAAAACTCCCCCCTTGAAGCTCAAGCATTTGATCGAGACCGTGATGAACTTTGTGTTCTTTTCCTGTGGTGTGGTCTCCATCCTCTTTGTGGTTTTTATCACGCTCTACCTCTTCTATGCTGGACTACCTGCCATACTTGAAATTGGCTTGGTAGATTTTCTCTTTGGGAGGGAATGGAAACCGACCTCTTCGAGTGATCCTCAATTTGGAATACTCCCCTTTATCCTAAGCAGTTTGGCTGCTACCTTTGGCTCGGCACTCATCGGAGTGCCTGTTGGTTTGCTTATGGCAATCTTTTTGGCGAAAATTGCCCCTGCCAAGGTTGCAACCGTGGTACGGTCGGGGGTTTCGCTTTTGGCGGGGATTCCAAGTGTGGTTTACGGACTGGTTGGGATGATGCTACTCCTCCCTACTGTGGCGAATGTGTTCAACCTCTCCAAAGGGTCGGGGTTATTTTCGGCGATCATTGTCCTTGCTGTGATGATCCTCCCCTCTATCATTTCGGTGAGCGAGACAGCCCTGCGTGCTGTCCCTCGGGAATACGAGGAGGCAAGTCTCGCCCTTGGTGGAAGTCATCTCGAGACCATCTTTAAGGTAAGTCTCCCTGCTGCTCGCAGTGGAATTACGGCTGGGGTGGTACTTGGCATTGGGCGTGCCATTGGTGAGGCGATGGCTGTGATGATGGTGGCTGGAAATGTTGCCAACATGCCGGCACTCTTTAGCAGTGTGACCCTACTTACCACAGCAGTTGCAAAGGATATGGGG
>JAWXUK010000030.1:0-15640 GCA_044432785.1 Eubacteriales bacterium
CCTTTGCGAACACACCTTTGACCGAATTTACCATCCCAGAGGGGGTGGAGGAAATCGGACATCAAGCCTTTGCGAACTGCACCCACCTCACCAAAATTCACCTTCCCAGTACCTTAAAATGGATCTGCGAGGGAGGGTTTGCCAATAGTGGACTGGAACGAATTTCCTTTCCAAAATCCATCCAACGACTGGATGAGGGGGCTTTTGAGGGCTGTCGTAACCTTCGATGGGTGGAATTTCCACCAGAATCGGGGCTCACGAGGATGGAAATGGGTGTTTTTCGAGAAACTGGGGTCACGTCGCTCGTCCTCCCCTATGGGGTGGAGGTGATAGCGCCCTATGGATTTCAGGGTCAACAAAATCTACGTTTGTTGGACATTCCAAGCTCTGTGCGTGAGATTGGTACCTCGGCATTCGAGGGCAGTGGTCTCACTGAAATCACGATACCAGAAGGGGTTGAGGTGCTTTGCTCTCGTGCTTTTTCTGGATGCGAGAGGTGCATAAAGATCACCCTACCAAGCACGCTAAAAGAGGTGGAAAGCCGAGTCTTTCAAGGGTGTCTCGCCCTAGAATCGGTTCAATTTCATCCAACCATCATGCCAAAACTGGGGCCAAATTTATTTGCAGATTGCCCCAATCTACCCACCACGTTGCGACTTTCTGAGGGGATCACCACCCTACCCCCGTTTGGATTTCAGGGGCAAATTTGGCTGGAAGAAATCATTTTACCAGAGAGTTTGGAGGAGATTGGCGAAGGGACATTTGCCCACTGCACAGCCCTTCGAAAAATCAATCTGCCCCACAAAATCACCAGATTACCACCACAAATCTTCTCCCATTGCGTGAAATTACAAGAAATTTCCCTGCCAGAGCACCTCACCGTCATCGGGGCACGCAGTTTTTACGAGAGTGGACTGGAACGGGTGTCCCTCCCCTCTCACCTCGAGGAGATTGAGGAGCAAGGGTTTGAAGGTTGCGCCAATCTCAAGGGGCTCGCCCTCCCACAAAGCCTTGTCAAACTGGGGCAGTTCGCACTGGCACGCAGTGGCATTTCACGGATTACACTTCCAAACAAGCTCACCACTCTGCCCACAGGATTATGCCAAGATTGCACCCAATTAGAGGAAATTTCCCTCGGAGATGAGGTTGCAGTGGTGGAATCCCATGTTTTTGAGAGGTGTATTGCCCTCAAATGGGTCACTATCCCCCAAAAAGTGCGTGAAATCGGAGATCACACCTTCGATGGTTGCAAGGGACTGGAAACAATCTCTCTCCCTGAAACGGTGGAGAGGTTGGGGGCGCACTGCTTGGCACATTGTCAATCTCTCGCTTTGGTAGAACTTCCAAATTCGTTGCAATCTCTTGGTGAGGGACTCTTCTCGCAAAGTGGACTGCAAAAAATCCGTATTCCGTCGGATGTGCGAGAAATCCCAATCCACTGTTTTTACCAATGTTATCAACTCGCCGAGGTGGATTTGCCGGAAAAACTCACCTCCATCGGGGAGCGAGCCTTCCAATTTTGTGGAAAGATGGCAGAAATCACCCTTCCACCCCAACTGCGACGGTTAGGAGAGGGGGTATTTTGGGGGAGTGGACTGCTCTCGCTCGCCCTCCCCTCCTCGATAGTGGAAGTGGGTGCAAGCTGTTTTTATCAGGGACACCTCAAAGGGATGGTGGAATTTCCAGCTCACCTCAAAGAAATGGAGTCCATGGCATTCGAGGCACCCACAGCCAAAAAAGCGTGATATCAGAAGGGATTCCCTTTTCTTATGGTATCTTAAATTCTCCCAGTTGTCAAGGGGAAGTCCCCCCTCAAATGTATCATCACTGTAAATAAAGTTCTTGTATTTTTTGTGCAAATGTGGTATAATTTTGATTATTTTGTTTTGTTATGGTCGGCTAACCTTTTCCCCTCGTGTATATGACAAAACATAAAAAAGGAGAATTATTATGCGTTTAGATGCGAAACACCTCGGAACTTCCACTTTTTCCCCCACTCGTGAGGTATGCGCAGGCGAGATTTCCACTTGGACATTTACCTTTACAGCAGGTGAGTACGGCATTGACGACGGGGGGACCTTGCTCCTCTGTTGGAAAAATGTCAGCGATTGGGGTGGCCCTCAATTCAACGACCCTAAGGGGGCAAACTATTGCACCGTCACCACCGATGGTCAGTGCAAAGTGCGTGGACAATATGCGAAATATATTCGCTCCTATGGAAATAGTATCTGCATCGACGTCTTTGGAGGCTATCTGCAAAAAGGTGATACCATCACCCTGACCCTTGGGGATCGCTCGGGGGGCAGTATTGGGATGTTTGCCCAAAGTTTTTGCGAGAGAGAGCACGAGCTCCGTGTCTGCCTCGACCCCTGTGGCACCTTCCGTTATGAGCAGATGCCCGAAGTCCACCTTGTGCGTGTCCGTGCCAGTTGGCCCCACGAAATTCAAGCCATTGTGCCCGGTAGTATCCCTGTCGGGACTCGGTTTGACGTTTTGGTGCGTGCCCTCGACGAATACGGCAACCCCACCCACCGTTATACCGGTACGGTGGCGATCTCCTCTCCACAAATTGCGCTTGAGAACCTCCCTGCTACGGTCACCTTCACCGAAGCCGACGACGGCGCTGTTCGGATCACTGGAGTGGTGGCAAAGGAGAGTGGGATCTATCACCTCGCTCTCGAGGATATTAAGGCTGGATTCACTGCCAACAGTAACGCAGGTATGGTCACCCAAGATGCCCCTTACCAACTCTTTTGGGGGGATGCCCACGGGCAAACCCGTGCCACAGTGGGGACAGGTCTCCTCGACGATTACTACGCCTTCGCCCGAGATAAAGGTGGGGTGGATTTCACAGGTTGGCAAGGAAACGACTTCGAGGTCACCGACGAAACTTGGTCGGAAGTGCGCTCCTTGACCAAGAAATACCATCAAGATGGAAAATTTGTGGTCTTTTTGGGGTACGAATGGTCGGGAACCACCCCTCAAGGTGGTGATCATAACGTCTATTTCAAGGATGATAGCGAAATTTTCTATCCCAGTAGCAACTGGACGGCAACCACGGTTTCCAACGAGCACAACTGCAACCCTGTCACCGAGCTCTACGACGTGGTCAAGCAACGTGGCGACATGATGGTGATCCCACATATTGGGGGTCGCTACGGGAATTTGGAATATTACGATCCCGAGGTCATGAAGGTCATCGAAATCCACTCTCATCACGGTACATTCGAGTGGTTTGCCATGGATGCCATGAAAAAACGACTCAAAGTAGGGTTCATCGCCACAAGTGACGACCATACCTGTCGCCCTGGACTCTCCTATCCTTTGAGCCGAAATGGCAGAAGTTTTGCCGGTGCTTTCGACGTGGCAAGTGGTTTTTCTGGTGTTTATGCCACCGATTTAAGCCGTGAGGCAATCTGGGATGCCATTCAAGCACGTCGTTGCTATGCCTCCTCCTTCGATCGTGTCTATCTGGATATGAAGGTGGATGGGCACTGGATGGGCGAGGAATATACTGCCTCGGCCGGCACCCCTCCGAAACTCACCCTGAAAGCCGGTGGTGTCTGCGCCATCGAGACCATCACCCTTTTCGACTGGGACAAAGAGATCACAAAGGTCAACCTCCTCCCCAAAAAGGAGACCGAAATTCGAGTACGTTGGAGTGGCGTGGTCTATCGTGGTCGTGGAAAGTCAGCCGACTGGCATGGTATGCTCTACGTTGAGGATGGTTGTATCCGTTCTGCAAAAACCTATGCCTTCGACCGTTTGGATCAAGGAATTGATGTCTCTACCGATCATTTCGTCTCGTGGAGGTCCTCTACTTCTGGGGATTTCGATGGTTTGGTGCTTCGAGTGGAAGGGGACGATCAAACAGGACTGCGTTTCCACAGTGAACAAGGGGACGTGACCGTCACTTTGGGTGAAATTCGCAAGCAAGCCTGTGTCTTCCCTATGGGAGGGCTCAATTTAGAGGTGGAATTCGATCTTGCCCCTGATTTGGAAGCCTGTGAGGACCTCGCCCATGCGCAAACCGAGTTTACCTATGATCTTCCTAGCACGGCTGGGGAGCACGCCTATTGGGCTCGCATCACACAAAGCAACGGCAATTCAGCATGGGCATCCCCTGTCTTTGTCACGCTAACCTAAAAAAAAAATAAGGAGATCTATCATGGCAAGCGTATTACTTCCGGTGATTGTGTTAATCATCATCTCAACCGGCAAAAAAATCCCGAAAATCGGAGGAAACCTCGTGGTTTCCTTCGTGGCAGCTTCCCTTCTCGCCCTCATTATGAGTGGGATCTATAATCCTCTGGACTGGGTGGACCCTTGGCTCACAGGGCTACACCGTATGGCATTCATCATCTTGATCATGCTCTTTGGGGCGATGTTCTCGAAATTGCAGATTGAATCGGGGGCCATGCTCACGGTGCTTAATATTCTGCGTGCCCTCTTCGGGCGCACCCCTCAAGGGCTAGTGCTAGCCGTCCTCATCGCCCTCTATATGGGTGGCGCCATGCTCGGAACGGTGGCTGCTGTGGGGGCTGTGGTGGGAATGCTCATTGTTCCTGCCCTCGACGATATGGAGGTCCCTCCCGACCTCATCTGCGCAATTATCGTGACAGGTGGCTCGATGGGGGCAATCATGCCACCCATTTCCAATGCAGTCAACGTCTCGGCTGGTCTGATTGGGGTGGATGTCATGTCGGTGCTACAACTGAGTTACCTCACCGTGGGGATCGGCTTGGTAGCCGTGAGCCTGTTCTTCTGCAAAGTATACATCGGCAACAAATATGCTATGCCAGAACACCTTCTCCCTACCGAGAGTGCATGGACCATCTTCCGTCAAAACTGGAAGTGCCTCATTCCCATGGGGGTTCTCATCGTGCTCGTCCTTTTAGCAAGCATTCCTTCGGTCGCCTTCGACCTTCCTGGTTGGCTGCTCAAGCAAATCCCTTTTGGCGAGAGTAATCTCTATGCCACCATCGCAGGGATTCGCATTTGGGGTGGATTTATGAATAATATTGTGCTCTCGCTCATCATTTCCATCGGTGTTTCCTTCCTTTGTAGCGATAAAGTGCGCAAAGTTGGGGTACATAAAATGGGAGTGGCACTCAAAGAGATGAACCATCTTGTCTGGGTGCAATTTGGGGCTGCCTTCTTCTTGGGCGCCTTCTCTGTGGGCAATCAAATGAACATCATCGCAGAATGGGCAGGAGATTTGGATACAAACCTCCTCAAAATCGGTGGAAGCTTTACCTTGATGCTCGCTGGGATGATCATGGGATCTCAAAGCAGTTCTCAATCCCTTCTGGTCCCTGTGCTCGGCCCTGCGTGGCTCGCAGCAGGGGTGGCACCTGTGGATGCTGCCATGGCTGCCTCCCACATTGCAGCAGCTGGGCAAGGTCTTCCCCCTGCCGACCTCAACACCTTCGTCATTGCAGGGCTTGTCGCCTCCATCTTGAATAAAAAGGTAGATCCACTCAAGTCCATGTTTTACACCGTCCCCTACTGCGCCTTTTTAGGTGGGATAGGGATGCTATTCCTCTATATTTAGGTTGAGTCAAAAGAACCCCCAAGAGATGAAATCCATCTCTTGGGGGTTAAACTATATCACGAATGCAATGGGTGGGAGATGTGACGCTATGGCTTAAACGGTTTTTTCGCTCGCCTTCGCAACCTTATTTTTCAGATAAAAGACATATCCGATGGTGATCGCAGCCCCGAAAGGGAGTGCGATGACCCAGGTTTTCACGATGGCAGCCACCACATAGGTGATGGTGGAAATGACTGCCACAGAAATGGCGTAAGGTAGTTGGGTTGCGACGTGGCTCACATGGTCGCACTGCGCACCAGCCGATGCCATGATGGAGGTATCCGAAATGGGAGAGCAGTGATCTCCACAGGTGGCACCAGCCATACAAGCCGAAACGCAGATCACGCCCATGGGGTCGCTCAGTGGGAAGATGGTCAAGGTGATGGGGATCAAAATTCCAAAGGTGCCCCAACTTGTCCCACTTGCAAAGGCTAAAAAGTGCGCAACCACAAAGATAATGGCAGGTAGCAAGAGCTGAAATCCTTCGGCAGAGGAGGAGACAACACCCTCCACAAAGGTGGCAAGTCCGAGGGAATCTGTGGTGGATTTGAGGGTCCAAGCAAAGGTCAAAATCATGATGGCAGGGACCATTGCCTTAAATCCTTCAGGGAGACACTCCATCATCGTGCGAAATGGGATGGAGCGACGGATCATATAAAAGATGATGGTGAGGAGAAATCCGAATGCCGAACCGAGCATCAGTCCGAGGGAGGCATCGCAGTCGGAAAATGCGACGATGATGGACTCACCAGAGAAAAATCCACCCGAATAGAGCATGCCAGAAACGCAGCAGACCACAAGCATCACGACGGGTACCACAAGATCAAGAATGGTTCCCTTTTGATTTACCTCGTCTTCTTCAAGGGCGACATAGGGGTTAGATCCGTTGAAGAGATCCCCACCCATAGCAGCTTTTTCGTACTGCGCCATAGGTCCGATATCGGTGCGTGTCACCACAAGCCCAATCATGAGCAAAATGGTGAAAATCGCATAGAAATTATAAGGAATTGCCTGAATGAAAAGGGTGAGCCCTTGCCCCTCGGGGGCGAAACCGGCCACAGCAGCTGCCCACGAAGAGACAGGGGCGATGATGCAGATAGGAGCAGCAGTTGCGTCGATCAAATAGGCAAGTTTGGCACGGGAAATATTGTGGCTATCGGTGACAGGTCGCATGACCGACCCCACCGTGAGACAGTTGAAATAATCGTCTATAAAGATGAGACATCCGAGCATGATAGAGGCAAGCTGTGCCCCCACTCGGGACTTGATATTGACGGCAGCCCAACGGCCAAAGGCAGCCGAACCACCGGCTCGGTTCATCATTGCCACCATAGCCCCCAAAAGCACCAAGAAAATGAGGATTCCGACGTTATATCCATCCGAAACCGACCCTAAAATGCCGTCTACGAAGACGGTATTTGCAGTTAGTTCAAAGTCGAAATTGGAATAGAGCAGTCCCCCTACTAAAATTCCGATAAAAAGGGAGGAATAGACCTCTTTCGTAATGAGAGCGAGAATAATTGCGATCATAGGGGGGAGGAGGGCCCATGCTGAATTGTAAAAGGGGGAGACATAGTCTTCGCCAGATGCGAAAACCGAGGGAATCATCGCCATCGTCATCAAGATTACGACGGCTGTGCGGATGGTCTTGTTCATAATTGAGTATAACTCCTTTTCTTTTTTTAACGCAAAAAACCGTGGAACTCGAAGGGAGTACCACGGAAACCAGACACCAAATCATGTTACGGAAATAACCCTTCTCTTCCAAGAAGTTTGAAATGCAAGGTTGTGACGTGTATCTTTATTTTAGCACGAAAAGCTTGGTAAGTCAAGTAAAACTATCCGAGGAAAACCAGAGGAATGGCCTCTGGTTTTCCTCGGTGATTGATCTGGTTTCTAGTGAAAAATGTGCAGTTGTTTCTTTAATTCTCGTGGGGACTGTCCATATTCATCTTTGAATGCTCGATAAAAGGAGCTATAGTTCCCAAAATGATAGGTTTCGCAGATATCTTGAATTGGAACTCCACTTAAAAGGTCCTGTTTCGCCAGAAATAGTTTCTTTTTAATGATAAATTTATGGAGCGAGATCCCAATGCTATCCTTGAAAACCTTGCATAAATGGGATCGACTGATGAAAAAATGGTTGGCAATATCCTCAATGAGCAAAACTTCGCAAATATATTGGTTGATATAGTCTAGCACTTCTACCACAATCGGGGTTGCTCGATTGGCTAGGGCAATATGCTGGTCGTAATAATTTCGCTGAAATAATTTGATCCTCGCAAGATGGACAAATAGTTCGACAATCAAGCAGTTTGTGAGCAATCCAGCCCCAAATTCTTTGGAATTTGACTCGGTGAAAATGTGCTCGAGCAGGCTAGTGAGTACTATTTTCATATCAGGGGTCACAGAGAGGCGTGAATTGGAAAAGTTGCTATTTTCAAAAGGGAACGAGAGGTTGTGCTCCTCTGTTGACAATCTTTGTAAATAGTTTGGATGTAGCCATAAAACGTAGCGTTCATAGGGGTTCGAGGTCTGTGCAGAGATGAAAACCTCGTGCTCTTCGTGAGGGGAAATGAGCACGGTATCCCCTGGTTTTAGCTGATAGGACACCCCCTTTAAATGATAGGTGACATCTCCGGAAATCAGGAAATATAGTTCGTAATATGGGTGTGAATTCTTCAATACATGGCTTAAATTATCGTCTTTATTGTAAAAAATCTGGAATTCTTCTAGCTCCATTTGTGGTTTGTGGTAATAGGGGGTCGGTTTATTTTTCATCATATGAGTGGTCTCCAATCCTGTGTAGCTCTCTTAGATTCTAGTATACAATGGTTTTCGAAAAATTGCAATTCATATTTTCATTTTTCGTGCAAACAAATATTTCATTTTGTATATATTGCCGAAAACCCTGTTTTATAGAACGGATATTTCCAGATCATTTGGTGATATTCCCGTCAAAACAAAGAATAATAGGATAAATCTGCAGGATAATTCTACCGACAAGATAAGACGAAATGCAATGTATTGAAGACGTAAAGGACTAGACGTGTATCGATATCCTTGTTATACTTAAATCAGTACTCATCGAAAAACCTTGACAAGATGGGTACGCCAACCACTAGAAGGGAGTGTTAAAAATCCAAGTTTTAGAAAAATTTATGAAAGGCAAAACAAACGAAATAACTTGCGAAGATTGCTACCTCATCAGCGAGCACTTTGTGGCTGTGGTGGATGGTGTGACCTCCAAATCCGATTTTACATATCATGAGAAAACAACAGGAAAACTCGCCTCTGAAATCACCCATGACGCAATCTTAGAACTGCCAAAAGAAGCCACTTTATCCGAAGCTTTATGCCATATCAACCAAAAGATGAACCAGTTCTATGATAAGATTCACTTTCCTTATGACAGAACCGAAAAAGGGTTGCAAGCGGCTTGTGTGATCTATTCCAATTACCACCGAGAAATTTGGATGATAGGAGATTGTCAGGTCTGCGTTGATGGCGAACCGAGCTATCTCCCCAAAAAAAGTGATCTTATTTTATCTGAAATGCGCTCGCTCGTGCTGGCGTGCTTGATGGAACAAGGAGAGTCGCAACCCAATGCCGAGCAATTGCTCCAAGCCAGAGAGCTCATTTTACCTTGGATTTTGAAGGTGAATAGATTTGCAAATGATGATCATGCAAGTTTTGGCTATCCCGTTCTAAATGGGCAAAGCATTCCAGAAAGTCTGGTTAAAATCATCAAATTAGATGGGGAATCCCACGAAATCATCTTCACAAGTGACGGCTACCCCGTGATGGAGCCCACCTTAGCCCTCACCGAACAGCGACTTGAAGAAGTGCTGCAAAAAGATCCGGCGTGCTATCTGCTCTATCCTTCCACCAAAGGAGTGCTCAAGGGAAACCAAAGTTTCGATGATCGCACCTACCTACGTTTCAAAATCTAACCCCCTGACCGAGTTTGACTGACGGGATAGGCTCGCTCCGATACGAGCCCCTTTCATTAAACTATATTCGACTATGAAAAGGAGAAATTATCATGAAGTTCAAATCAATTCTACCAATTGCGCTCACAACTGCGCTCTCTCTCACCCTGTTCACAGGTTGCGCCTCCACCGACGAGGTCTCCTTCCCTGATCCCGAAAAAACCATCACCCTGATCGTCCCTCAAGGGGCAGGAGGGGGTACCGATACCCAAGCTCGCCAACTGGTGGAAGCCATGAAATCGGTTTCTGGTAACAACAACATCATCGTTGAAAACGTCACCGGAGGTTCCACAGGAACAGGAACCACTCAGGTCATCAACTCCGAAGCCGACGGCTACACCCTGTTGATGTACGGCACCTATGTCATCTGTGGCACCATGACCGGCTATACCGACGGATTCGAGCAACTGGATTTCATCACCGGCCTTTCTATGGAGCCCTTTGTTCTGGCTGTCAAGGCAGACTCCCCTTATGAAACACTTGAGGATTACATTCTAGCAGCCCAAGCTGACAAAGGTCAGTTAACCCTTGGAAATGCAGGTGCAACAGCCACAACCGGTGTCCTTGCTTACGGACTGAACAACGCTTTGGAAGAGCCATTCAACGTGGTCTCCTTCAACGGTGGCGCCGAGCTCATCCCTGCTGTTTTGGGTGGTCACTGTGATGCTGGTATCTTCTCGCAGTCCGAGGTTCTCTCGAATCTCGACGGATTAAAGCCCCTTGTTTTCTTCGCAGAAGGGAACTCCATTTTGGAAGAGCTTGCCGAAGTGCCAAACCTCGACCAAGCAGGTTATGGCGACTTGGTTGTCCCTGGTGGATGCTTCCGTGGCATCACAGCCCCTAAAGATACCCCCGACGACGTCAAAGCCTACCTTGCAGACCTCCTTGAGGAGTCCTTTAACACCGAATTGTTCCAAGGATGGCTAACCGAACAAGGTTTGCTTGCTGATTATTCCAGTTTGGGCGATTTCGAAGCCTATAACGCCGAAATTGTCGAGACCATGAAACCCATCATCCAAGCCACAGGCTTAGCTGCTGGGATCTACGCAGAATAATTCCCGTTTCATATCGCAGAAAATCATGGTGAATGGAGTCTCTTTGTCACTGATTGGCGAGGGCTCCGTTCACCGTGTACCTTATTTTTGAAGTTTTCCCTAGTGGATGCTATTTTGAACACTGAAAGGGTGTGAAATTGCATATTATGAAGAAGTTACAACTCAAACCCATGCCATTTTTTATGACCATCGTGTCCTTTCTCTATTTCATCTATATTTTCTTGAGCGAAGATACCGTGTTATCTGCCGACGCTGTGGGTGGCGATCCGGGAGGAAAGGTTCTTCCCATGATCATGGCGCTCTTTCTCTTTTTTGGCTTTTTATTCATCACCATCAAAGAACGTCCAGAACAGACCAAACAAGATCCCGAGGCGAACAAGTTGCGTCTCATTACCCTCGCTTGTGCGATTCTTTATGTCGCATTGATTCAACCTGTTGGCTTTATCATCGTTTCTTCGCTATTATTGTATAGTTTGGAATATATTTATACCACCATCGATAAAGAGCATAACCTCAAACAAGGGGTGATAGGTGGCGCAATCACGGTGGGTTGTACCAGTGGGTTTTTTCTGCTGATGCGCACCATCACAAAACAACTGATGAGCCTGAGCAGATCTAGTGTGTTGCCCGAGATTTTCCAGCTATCCACTCTGCAAGCCGGAATTTCCCTTCTTTTCGTTGCGATTATCACGGTGGTATATCACAAAACAGTGTGCAAAAAACTGACCTCTATGGGTCAAAAAGAGATTTCTAACGCCAGTGTCATTACGGTTTCCACCGTTTTATTCCTATATGTGGTGTTCAAACAGTTTTTCAACGTCAATCTATCGGCTGGAATTCTGAATTATTAAGAGGTATACGTATGAGTGATTTTATGTTAGGTGTTGGGCTCGTCGCTCAGTTTTCAACCTTTCTGTGGTGTGGCTTTGGCGCAGTTTTGGGCATTATTTTAGGGGCCCTTCCTGGGCTATCTGCCACCATGGGGATTGCCTTGGTCATTCCCATTTCCTACCAATTGGATACGGCAACCGGAATTGGTTTGCTCCTCGCTGTGTATTGTGGGGCTGTCTGTGGTGCCTCTATTCCTGCCATTTTATTGGGAATTCCAGGCAATCCAAATGCCATCGCAACCACAGAAGACGGACAACTCATGACCAAAAAAGGTTTGGCAGGTCAGGCACTTGGTGGGGCTGTGATTGCGTCGGTCATCGGTGGCATCGGCTCTGAGATCTTTCTCATCTTTTTTAGCCCTATGGTCGCAGATATGACCCTCGCCTTTGGCCCTGCAGAAAAATGCACCCTCTCTTTGGTGGGAATCGTGATCATTGCGGCTGTTTCGGGCAACGATTTGCTCAAAGGATTGTTGATGGGGGCCTTGGGATTTGCCTTCGCCTTTTTGGGGCCTGATCCCATGTCGGGAGCGCTACGCATCCCCTTTCCCTCCCTCCTCGGCAAAACCCCCTTCGCAAACGGACTGGATTTGACCTCAACCCTCATCGGTCTCTACGGAGTGAGTCAGGTCTTTCTCGAGCTTCAAAATTTCCGAAAACCTCAAAACCAAGAGGTCTGTCAAGACATCGGAAAAATCTTTCCTTCCTTCAAAAAAATCGCCTCGATGTGGAAGATTATCCTCTCTTCTCTAGGAATTGGCACATTGATTGGCGCAATTCCAGGAACAGGAGCCTCCATCGCAGTCTTTATGAGTCGAAATACGGCAGTCGGAATTTGCGAGCGTAGCAACGGCAAACTGGAAAAACCGGGAACAGGTTGTCTCGAGGGGATTTTCGCCCCTGAGGTCGCAAACAACGCAGTGACAGGTGGCGCCCTCATCCCTGCGCTAAGCCTTGGTATTCCAGGGGATTCAGCCACAGCCGTCCTCATCGGAGCACTGATGATCAACGGAATTACGCCGGGGTTCACCCTATTCTCGCAAAATATGCCCTTGGTCTATTCCATCTTTATGACCCTCTTGATCTCGAATATTTTCGTGGCAATCTTCCAACTGGCAGGGGTCAGAATTTATCCTAAAATTTTGCTCATTTCCCCACGTGTCCTCATGCCTGTGGTGCTCATCATGTCC
The DNA here is from genome assembly GCA_044432785.1 of Eubacteriales bacterium. Classification (GTDB taxonomy): domain Bacteria; phylum Bacillota; class Clostridia; order Oscillospirales; family Oscillospiraceae; genus JAWXUK01. The sequence goes on from JAWXUK010000030.1 coordinate 12,721, forward strand.
TTTTTAGGATCGTACGCTCTGGCTGGATCTTCGGTTTCTAAGGGAGTTTTCTTTGTCGGAACTGCCCTTGTCATGGGATTACTCGGCTATTTCATGCGAAAAAATGACTATCCAGTCACCCCAGTGGTGTTGGGATTGATTTTGGGAGGCATGTTTGAAGATCAATTTAGAAGAGGGGTAAAAATGGGGGGAGGAACCCTCGAGCGCTTCTATACCTCCCCTATTTGCTGGTTTTTTGTGCTACTTGCTCTCTCCATCATTGTTTCAGTACTGCTAAAAAACAGAAAGAACAAGGCAATCCATGCTTAAATTTCAATTCCTAGGGTCAAACGATTCGGTGCAAGAGCAAAATAACGGAAATACCTCCCTCCTGATCTCGGGGAGCGAGGGTACATTGGTCATCGACCTCTCGTGCAACCTCTTCGCAGCAGTTTCAGCAAAGATTGACGGGGTGATTTTGACCCACGAGCACATCGACCACCTCTATGCCCTCCCCTCGTTGCTCCATCAATTATGGCTGGAAGGGCGAGCGAATCCTCTCACCTTGTATCTCTCCAGTGGACTGGCACCTTTGGTGGAAGGAATGCTCGATTTATTCCAAATCCGTCAAAAAACCAACATGTTCGAGATCTTGCTGTGCTCCAACCCCTCCTTTTCTGTGGGTTCGATGGAGATTACCACCTTCAAAACCGACCATACCCCCCATTCCATTGGGGTCATTCTGCAAGAGGGTGGAAGCAAACTGGTCTATACCTGCGATACCAAGCCTCTCGACGAAATCCATCCACAAATGATAGGGGCGCAAGTCCTCATTCACGAGGCATCGGGCACCCAAAAAGAGAGGGAAACCCTCTTAAAAAAGGGTCATTCCAGTGGATATGACGGCGCAATCATGGCAAAAGAGCTCAAGGTGTCGCAATTATATCTCTGTCATCTGCCACAGGGGGATGAGGCGAAAATCACTATCTTAAACGAGGCACGTGCCATCTTTCCATCCACAAAGTTGCCAAATATCCTAGAAGAAGTGGTGATTTCCCCATAATCAAGCTATGGTTAACCCCTTGTGACCCATAGGCTATCCCATCAAAATCTACGAGTAAAGAAAGGACGTTTGCTTTGAACGAGACCAATATATTTAGTGAATTTTTCGATAATATGCGTGATTTAACCACGGTGTCAATGATTTTTCGTTTTACATTAGCCTTATTTTGTGGAAGTGTCATCGGATATGAACGTGGAAAAAAACGACACGCAGCAGGGTTGCGCACCCACATAATTGTGTGCATCGGAGCTACCTCGGTCATGCTCATCAATCAATATATCATGCTACAATTCAATACAGAGTCCGATCCGGCTCGTATGGGAGCACAAGTGATCAGTGGAATTGGATTTTTGGGGGCAGGTACCATCATGGTGACCGGTTCCCACGGCGATCAACACATCAAAGGGGTCACAACAGCGGCAGGATTGTGGGCTTCGGCTTGTATGGGACTTGCCATCGGAATCGGTTTTTACGAAGCAGCAGCCATTATGTGTACCTTTTTGTTCCTAGTGATTGTTGCACTCAACCAAATCGAGCGCTATTTCTTCAAAAACACTGCAACCATCAGCCTTTATATGGAATATATCTCCACAACCCCGTTCTACAGCATCATAGGAGCCTTTCAAAAAATCGGTTGGCAGATGGTCAACCTAGAATATCTCAACGAGGGTAGTTCCTCCAGACCAACCAAGGTTTTCATCTACTTCCAGCGAGATACCCGAGAATTACACGAAGATAGCCATGTTTTAGACAGTATTCGCAGTTTAGACGGCATTATTTGTGTCGAAAGAATCTAATTTGAATAGCACCCCCTCATACCAGATCTTAGATCCACTTGGTATGAGGGGTTTTTCTTGTCTCGATATCTTCAAAAATCACGACATCCACTGCTCTCGCACCTTGCGAAGCTTGCCGAATCTACCACCTGTTTGCCGAATTGGACTTGATTTTTTCCAGAAATATGGTATGATATTCTTATCGACTTTTCGAGAGGAGATCCAGATATGTCAGGAATTGCTTTTTTAATCATGGCTTTGGTGGTGGGAAGGCGTGCCTTTGTCACCCTACCCAATGGACGTTCGATGAAGGGGACCATCACAGCCCTCGAACCCAAGAAATTCGCCATGACACACGGCAAAAAATTAAACAGAGCCATCATCACCTACGAGGTAAATGGCACACCATACACCACCCAATCCCCCTATTATTCAGCAAACTTTCAGGTGGGTCGCTCCCTCGCTCTTAAGGTAAACCCCGATGCCCCCGAGCAAGTGATCGTGCGCCCCTCCTTCTATCATTATTTTTGGATGATTGCCTTTGCAGGGGTTGGAATTGGTTTATTACTGTGGGAACTTTATGGGTTTCTGCTCGAATTAGGAGTGCTATAACATGAAATGGATCAAAAATATCTTGGGGTTTACCCTGCTCGGCGCCCTCTTTGCCGGTGCATTCGGGTTTAGTTATGCCCATTTTCAAAGTGGCACCACAGAATTTGAAGTGCGTGACCTCTGTATCCTCGAGGAAGAGCCATCCACCTTCTATCTGCAAAAGGTTCCCTCTGATATTAAATTTCTCATAGAGGGAAGTGGCGAACTCTCGCTCTACGACCAAGAAAACGAGGAACTGACCCCCAAAATCGAGAAAATTACGTCCGATTCCTTCTATCTTGCCCCTCCTTCAGGGGGATATCTCGCTGGGGAGACCTATTTGCTCGAACTTCATCAAGGGCTCACCTTTGCCGACCCCTCCCTTCAAGGGGGGGATGCCCTCCAGTTTACCGTTGAGCGTGAGGTAATCGAAAAGGTTGTCTATGCCCCTGAAGTGGTTGAGGTTCACGACCCCATCTATGAACGGGAGGACAACCTCATCCAAATCCCC
>JAWXUK010000031.1:0-15413 GCA_044432785.1 Eubacteriales bacterium
GCGAGGTCACGCTCGGGGGAGTATGCCGATTTTGCAAGGACGGGGGAGGGGTTAGCGCAGAGACGATACCCCAAAAAAGAGGTGGATAGTTTCCCACGTCCAGCCGTGTAACTGCTTACGGTGGTCTGGTAGTGCGAGAGTTGCGAGACAGGTGCGCTCCCCTTAAGAGAGCAGAGCTCCCCTTGGTATTCCGGCTCGGAGAGGCTGCCCCCCATGCGCATGATATCCGACATGGCACGACCCACGAAATCTTGAGGGAGGGTGAGAGAAATCTGTTGCCACGGTTCGAGCAAAATGGAGGTGGCTTGCATCAGTCCATGACGAAGGGCACGGTGGGTTGCTTCACGCAGATCCCCCCCTTGGGTGTGTTTTTGGTGGACACGTCCCCCCACGAGGGTGATCTTGAGATCGGTGAGGGGTGCCCCCACCAAAACCCCACGGTGGGCACCATTTTCAAGCAAAGAGAGGATGAGATTTTGATGATTTCCATCCAAATTCCCACAGGAAATCTCGCTCGTGATCACAATGCCACTTCCCACCTCACCCCCTTCGAGATGGAGGAGCACTTCGGCATAGTGGCAGAGGGGTTCGTAGTGTCCCACCCCTTCGATGACCTCGTTTTGGGAGATGGTTTCACGGTAGATGATGGTGCGCTCTTCAAAGTGGATCTCCATCTGGAATCGCTCGGAGACCAAATGTCGCAACACGTCGAGTTGCACATCTCCCATCAGCTGAATCTGGATCTTCTGCTGGTCGGCAAGCCATCGCAAAGCGAGGGCAGGGTCCTCCTCTTCGAGCTCTTTGAGTTGGAGGTAGGCAACCTGTGGGTCGATCTCTTTGGGAAGGGAGATCCCATAGGTGAGGACAGGGGCGAGCGTGGGGGAGTGCGCATTGGGGCAGACCCCCAAACCATCTCCGATATTAGGGGTGGATAGCCCTGTCACAGCGCAGATGGTGCCCACTCCAGCGCTAAAACTGGTGGTGTATTTCTCGCCTGAATAGAGTCGGATTTCGTTGATCTTCTCCTCCCCTGAATCGGTCTTAATGGTGTCCTTCACGGCGATGGCACCACTTGTGATTTTGAGGTGGACAAGGCGATTTCCTTGGGGATCTCGTGTGATTTTAAAGACCTGTGCCCCCATGGCTCTCTCCTCGTTTTGAAGGGGGATCATGTAGTGAGATAGGGCTGTTAAAAAGCGATCCACCCCATCTAATTTCAGGGCAGAGCCAAAGAAACAGGGGAAGATGTGACGGGATTGGATGGCTGATTTGATGGTGTCGTGGGGGATTGTTCCTGTCTCTAAATAGAGGTTGAAGAGGGATTCTTCGCACAGTGCCACCTGCTCGAAGAGGTCCTCGGCTGTGAAGTCGGCGCACCCTGTGTCGAGCTCGGTTTTGAGGTGGGTCATCAGTTGGGATGGATCGGTGTCGGGCAGGTCCATCTTGTTGATGAAGAGGAAGGTGGGGATGTTGTGGCGTAGCAGGAGTTGCCACAAGGTTCGGGTGTGGCTCTGCACCCCATCTCCGGCAGAGATGACGAGCACAGCATAGTCGAGCACTTGCAAAACACGTTCCATCTCGGGGGAGAAATCGACATGCCCAGGGGTATCGAGGAGGGTGATGGCGATGTCCTTCCAATCAAAGCGAGCCTGCTTGGAAAAGATGGTGATCCCCCTAGCACGTTCAAGCTCGAAGGTATCGAGGTAGGCTGTTTTGTGGTCCACACGTCCCACCTCTTTAAGGAGCCCTCCATGGTAGAGGAGCCCTTCTGTGAGGGTGGTTTTGCCGGCATCGACGTGAGCGAGGATTCCGAGTACCAGTTGTTTCATTCGTATTGTTCCTATCTTATGACCATGGGGTCGGATTGTTATCTATTATTATACCAGAGCCAGAGAATTTTTTCAATCTTGACTTTTATCGAATTTTTGGGTATGATATAGAAGGAAGCAATCTAATAGATCGGAGCATAGCATGAAATACGATAGCATAATTTTAGGGGCCGGACCGGCTGGAATGGCAGCCGCACTGGCACTGCGTGGACGGAATAAATCGGTGCTGATGATCGGGAATCACTGGTCGGCAAACCCACTTGCCAAAGCACCTGAAGTGGATAATTATCTCGGCATGCCCAAGCGCACTGGGGCGCAAATGATGGAGGAATTTTCCAATCACTGCGAGGGCTCGGGGGTGGAACGAGTGGAAGGTCGTGTGGTTTCGGCAATGATCTACGACGGCTTTGCCCTCACGATTGGGAGCGACCTCTATCAAGGGGAGACCCTGATTTTAGCCCAAGGGGTGGCACGTCAGAAAAAATACCAAGGGGAGGAAGATCTCCTCGGCAAAGGGGTAAGCTATTGCGCTACCTGTGATGGCATGCTCTATCGTGGGAAAAAAGTGGTTGTGATGGGTACTTCGAAAGAGGTGAGCACCGATGCACAATTCTTGCATGGCTTAGGGTGCGAGACGTTAGTTGTCTCGATGAAAAAACCCTCCGACCTTCCAGAGTCCATTCCCTTTCGCAAAGGGAGCAAGTTCGAAGTGGTAGGGGAGTCGGTGGTGGAAGGGATCTCGGTGGATGGCGAGGTCATCCCATGTCAGGGACTTTTTATCTTGCGTGATGCCGTGGCACCTACCGACCTATTTCCCACCCTCGAGGTATCGGAGGGTAGCATCGTGGTAAGCCGTCAGATGGAGACAAATATCGAAGGGATTTACGCAGCCGGAGATTGCACTGGCGCACCCCTACAGGTGGCAAAGGCAGTGGGGGAAGGCCACGTGGCAGGACTTGCAGCAGCCCACAGGCTGGAACAGAAAAAGATGACGAAATAGAAACGAATCAGACAGATGGTTACAAAATGACACCCTAATTGTAACCATCTGTCGTTATTTTTTCACTATCATGTCATGAATTAGACAAGATTATCCCTCCAGACTGTGTTATACTAAGTACAATACAGAATGAAAGGTGGATGTACCCATGAAAATAACCTCTATGATCGTTTTATCTTTAGCCCTCGCCGTTGGCGCCCTCTCCCACTCGAAACCCGTCGTCCATGCAGAAGAAATGCTCCCCCTCAGTCAAAGTGGTACCACACCTGCTTTGGTAGAATTTTGGTCCCCCACACAGGCGCCCATTCAAGGGATGGTGCTATCGATGGTGGAACGAGATCTAGTCTATGACGAGAGCGACCCCTATTTCCTGTGGTCCTCCTTATATTACACCATTAGCTTGACCGGTCAAAGCGATTTTCGGGTAGAGATGTCGGATCAGTATTTCTCCATCCCTGAAGAAATGGTGCTAGATTACGCAAACGCAATCTTCGAAAACGTGACGAAACTGCCCGAAATTCCCGATGATCTCCACGGATTTATCAGCTATCGTGAGGAAACCGACCGATACGAGCTAGGACTGGGCGACATGGCACTGGTCGAGACACGGATCCTAAATGTCACCCCGATGGAAGGGAACACCTATCAAATCACGGGGGTGATGGTGGACCTTGCGACCGAGCAATCCTTCCTTACTTATCAAGGTATCCTCAAGCGTGACGAGGGGATGTTTGGTTTTTCCTTCCAAGATTTTGAAATTTTATAATCCATCATGCCCCTTAGAAATACCGTGCAAAGGGTGCAAAAATGCCTTACAAGTGTAACCACACCTGTAAGGCATATTTATTAGGAAGTTTCGCCCTTGTTGGGTCGTTCTTGCGCAATTTCGTAAAGTCCGGCAAGCACTTTGGCAGTCCCCTTGACCCCAAAACGAGAGGTGCTGATGCAAACGCTGTAGTTTTGCAGTTGGTGCCACTTTTGTCCGGTGTAATATTCGTAGTATTTCCGACGGTTTTTATCCACCGAGACCACCTTGTTTTTCATCTCTTTATGCGAGAGGGTGACATCCTCGTACCCCTTCTCGTAACAGCGAGAGATCCGATCCTCAAGGTCGGCATGGATGTAGATGGATAGGGGGGATTGATCCTTCAAAAAGAAGTCGCCACATCGACCCACGATGACGCAGGGCCCCTCTTCTCCGAGTTGACGGATGATTTTGCACTGACTTTGGAATATTTGATCCGAGAGCGAGACCAAAGGGGGAGAAATAAAGGTTCGTCCCACCGAGATGGGGTAGGAGTGGCTGATATTGCTTTTATTTTTAGCGACATAGACCTCGGAGAGGCCACTCTCTTCCGCAATGCGAGAGATAATTTCGTTATCGTAGTAGGGGATTTGCAAGAGATCTGCAAGACGTTTTCCGACCTCACGCCCCCCACTTCCAAATTCACGGCTGATGGTGATGATATTAGACATGATAAGCTCCTTTCAAGAAATAACGACTCTTATGAAGAATATTATACTATAATTACCTTGAAATTTCTACCCTTAAACGAGAAAAACTCTAAGAAAAGAAAAAATATTATTTTTTTCAAAAAAACACTTGCCTTCCGATGTGAAATGTGTTATTATATATAAGCTGTCAGTTACGGCAGATATTTCCGGGTGTGGCGAAGCTTGGTATCGCGCTTGAATGGGGTTCAAGAGGCCTTGAGTTCGAATCTCAACACTCGGACCAATGATAAAAAGACCATCTATGCAATCATGTGATTGGTAGATGGTCTTTTTCTTGTTTCCAAGCAATAGGTTTCATTTCGGTTTCCTCTTCTTCCATAAAATATCTTTTCCTTACTAGGGGAGCGAAATGACCATCTAAGACAGAAATTCCAAGATCCAAGAGGTCTTTTGCGAAGTGAAAAAAATGCACGAAATGGGTGGACAGTCTCGACAAAATATGTTATAATAAGAATTTGAAACATCATATTTTTTGCAATCAAAGAAGAAGATAAAGGGGAGTATCGGTATGACAAAACAAGCACTGTCAGAAAAACTAGCCAATTTTGTCGAACATTATAACAATGCCTTCATGGTTGGGGTGCATAAGAAGAAAGAACTGACCTATACCAACAAAGTTGCGTGCGAATTATTCGGTATCACAACAGAAAATCCAGATCTTGAATCATTGTTCGCCCATACCAACAAAGGGATCACCGATATGGTGGATGAAGGACTTCAGACCCAAACATTGGTGGTTTACAATAATCTTCCCATCCCGAATAGAAAGGGCGAAATTTTGATTTGCGATGTGCAATTTGGGTTTTTCGACAAAGAACAAACCGAAGTCTTTGTGGAAATCACCCCGAAAGTGGATCAACGTATGGATGCAGCCATCGCCCAAGTCAACCAATCCAAACGAGCAGAGGCAATTCTAAATTTCGATGAAAGACTCTCTCTCGTTCATTGCAACCCAGCCTTTCACGCTGTCTTTGAATCCAGCCAAGAGGTCGGTCGCACTCATTATGGCAATCATTTCAGCAACGGCTTTCAAGCAGAGATCCGTGAGAGTTTGCTCGCAGAAATTCAGCAAAAACTCACCATTTCCGACCAATTTAATACCAAGATGAAGGTGATCACCTCCAAAGGAAAAGAGGTGTGGTACTCGTTAGAATTAAATCGCAGAACCCTTGATAATTCAGGGCAGGATAAGCTGATGGCATACCTCGTAAATGCCGAAGAGCAAGTGGAGCGAGAGGAAGAACTTAAGGTCGTCAACCAATATTTCAATATTTTGCAAAGTATGACCAAAGGAATCCTCTATCGCTTTGATATCGTTACAAGAACCTTATATCGTAGCGATGAAACAGCAAAATCATATAAATTAGAGAATAAAACCGTCAACTTTGCCACTCGTGATATGCTCGTCGATGTCATGCACCATGACGACATCACCGACTTTATCGCCTATATCGACCGACTGGTAGAAGGGATCGAGGGGTCCCATAGCGCACGTTGTCGCACCCCTGAAGGCACCCTAGAGCACCATCTATTCACCTTCAAAGGGGTGCAAAATGAAGATGGCACAATCCGAGAAATGGTCGGTTGGGCGACAAATATCCATGATTTAACCGAAGCCAAGGCAGAACTGAAAAATGTGAACCAATTTTTCGACGCACTCCAAGAATTATCGGACGAGCTACTCTTCCGTATCGATATCAAAGACAGAATTTTAACACGTCGTGGCAAAAAAGTGAATTTATATGGCTTGACCAAAGCCGATGTGGTATTCCCCGATGATGTGTATAACGGTGGGGCTGTCCACCCCGATGATATCGAAACTTACGAAGCATTTGCCCAAGCCACCTTCCGTGGGGAAGGGGGGGTGATCGAAGTCCGTATGCGAGAACGAGAAAACGAGGGCTTTGGCTACCGTCGAATTAGCTGGATTCCCATCCAAGATACCGAGGGGAACGTCACTGAGGTGGTCGGAAAACTTGTGGATATCCAAATGCTAAAAGAGCTGGAAGAACAGGCAAACAAAGATGCGCTGACAAACACCCTAAACAAACGAGCCATGCTAGAAACCACCTCTACCATCTTAAATCACTCCAATCAAAATGATATCCACGCACTTTTATTCCTCGATTTAGACGATTTTAAATTTGTAAACGATAATCTAGGCCATGCCTTTGGGGATCAGCTCCTTCGAGAACTGGGACATAGATTGAACACAAACACCCGTCAGGGAGATTTGGTGGGACGTGTTGGAGGGGATGAATTCATCCTATTTCTGCGAGATATCCCATCGACACAGGTCCTACTGGGCAAAGCAAAACTCCTCCTTGCAACCATTTCAGAGGATGTCGTAGATGGCGAGAAACGTCATTCCATTCGTGGCAGTGCAGGGATCGCCATCTATCCCGAACATGGCACAACCTACGAAGAATTATACCATCATGCCGATCTGGCGCTTTATCGCTCGAAACATAAAGGCAAAAATATCGCAATGATATACCAGAGCGATATGGAAGAAGTGTAATCACAAGTCCATCCACAATCTATAGGATCCAAATAAAAAGAGACGGAGAATACCATGAAAAAGTTGCTAAAAGCTATGATTTTATATGGCATAATCACAATATCCACGGTAACAGCCCACGCAAGTGGCGTGCTCACGCCAGAAGAATTAGCCTTGCTTCAAGAGGAAGAGATCTATTATATCGGCTATTCCACCCAAAATGCACCCGTGACCTATTTTGATGAAAATGGACAATTCACCGGAATTGCGTATGAAGTGTTGGAAGCCATTTCCGAAGAAATTGGTGTAACATTCGAGTATGTCGATGTGGCAATCACAGCCAATAACGACCTTAGTTTTCTCGCATTTACCACACTGATGAAAAACTTCAATACACGTCCTGCCAGCCAGCCCTACACAGAATTTCCATTCCTTGAAGTGCGACTATCCTCGTTCGAGGGGGAGGTGCAATCGGTTGGAGTGGCAGATCTGCTAGGAATCAATAGTCTAGATGAGGTGCGAGAGGGGCTAGAATCCATCACTCCCACAGTCTACGAGAACTTCAATCAGCTTAGCGATGCCCTCCGTGCAGGCGAGATTGATGCTATGATCACCACTTCTATCACCTATGCTCAAATGTACGCAGAGATGGAGTCTGGGGAATATCAGATCGAATTTTTAGATAATACAGCAAAATATCGCATGTTTTATAATGTGAGTTTTCCGGCAGAAAAGCAAGCTATTTTCAATAAATTGCTAGCCAATGTGGATGAGGGATTGCTCTATCAATTAGATGTGCAACATTCCCTCTATAAAGTAGGACAGCCAAGCGATGACAATGAAGGGGTGTCTACCAACAGCCTTCCAGACTCTCTCGCACAAGAGGACGAGGTAAACTTTGGGGATGGATTATGGATTGGCCTCTTAGGAGTGCTTGTGGTTGTTATAGCCTTTTTAAAGTATAAAAACAACACAGATAGAGCCATGGAATATGATAAATTGACGGGATTATATAGTCAAGAGATGTGGCATCGACAAGCAAGTCGCACATTGAAACAGCACCCTGATGATATCTTTGTCATCCTGTCCATAGATATCGATAATTTCAAATACGTCAACGAAGTCTACGGAACCGAAACCGGAAACGCTGTGCTGACCGAATTAGGACGAGTGATACGAGAATACTCAGCAAAGGAAACCGTGACAGCTCGCACCTCTGCCGATAAATTCTTAATTTTGACGAAAGCAGAGAATCTAACCTGCAAGGTCAATAACGAGTTCGAACTTTATAGCGAGATGAGAGAGGCACTCAACCCCTTGATTGGCAAGGAGTATAACCTTACCTTCAGTGTGGGAGTGTTTCACGTGAAGGATCGCACAATCAAGATAAACCAAATGGTGGATTGTGCCGTCACAGCACGCAATATCGGGAAAAAAGTGGCAACCAACACCTTCAATGTCTACACAGAAGCCATGGATAAGGAACGAGAAATCAGCAATAAAATCATCGCCTCTATGCACGCAGGGATAGAAAATAGAGAGTTTGTGATGTTCTACCAGTCTAAAATAGATATTGAGTCCGAAAAATTGGTAGGGGCAGAGGCATTGGTCCGATGGATGAAAGATGGAAAACTGGTCCCACCCAATGATTTCATTCCCGTGTTTGAGAAAAATGGCTTTATTGAACAGCTAGATTACTATGTATTAGAAGAGGTTTGCATGTTCATCAAGTCAAACGAGGACAAAAATTTCCCCGTTATTTCCATCAATCTATCAGGAATTACCCTGATGCAGGATAACTTAGTGACGAAAATCGTTGAAATCATCAAAAAATACGATATCACACCGGATCAAATCGAGCTAGAAATCACCGAGAGTGCCTTCGTGAATATTTATGAGAAAAATATCATGAAATTAGAAAAACTGCAAGAGCTTGGCTTCTCCATCTCGATGGACGATTTTGGCACTGGGGTATCTTCGCTACAAAGATTGAATGATTTCCCACTTCACACCCTAAAAGTCGACCGATCCTTCGTCGTAAAATCAACATTAGAGAAAAAAGGTGCCACCATCTTATCAAGTATCGTACAAATGGCAAAGAATTTACAGCTTGACACGGTAGGGGAGGGCGTGGAAACCGATGAACAGTTGGCTCTGCTAAAGGCACTAGGTTGCGACATGGTGCAGGGATATTATTATTCAAAACCCCTCAATGGCGAGGAATTTATGGAAAAATACTCTGAATTTATCTCTGGCATAGCCTAAATCTCCATCAAAACCACAAAAAAACTCCGAACACGATCACGATTGGTGACTATGTTCGGAGTTTTATTATGATTGCAAGGTAATCGTGGTATAATCCGACTCTTGCTCGGCGTATATTGTGGCGAGATTTTTGCCGTTTTCCTTGGAGTAATAAAGGGCTTTATCGGCGCAATTATATAATTCCTGATAGGTGATTCCATCGTGAGGACAACGTGCAATCCCAATACTAACAGCGATTGAGTGGGTTTGATCGCAATATTGGAAGGGGCTTTTCATGATTGATAGCATTTGGGTTGCTTTTTTAAGCAAAATTTCTTCAGCATTGACCCCTTTTAAAAAGATCACAAATTCATCACCACCCACTCGTCCCACTAAATCATGATGACGAATGCAACTTTTTAGCCTTGCGCCAACCTCTTCCAGTAGATAATCCCCAAAAGTGTGGCCTAAATTATCGTTAACATACTTAAAATCATCTAAATCTAGGAAAAATAGGGCATGATTGTCCTTTTGTGTGGCACCAGAGAGGGCTTGTGAGGTGGCTTCTAGCATGGCTCGTTTGTTGAGTGCTTTGGTCAGTGAATCGAAGTTTGCTTGCTCTTCCAGTTCACGCACCATCTGAATATCAACGATTTTTCCGAACATTTCTTTCGGGGTGCCATGATCATCAAAAACAGGACTGCAGGTAAGCCGACGATAACTATACTCCCCATTCACCGACTTCAAGCGAATTTCCACCTGAGTCGCAATCCCTTGCAACAGGGTCTGCCCGTAGCTCATGTATAATTCGATATCTTCAGGGTGGATCATCCCACTTTTTAAAATGGAATTGGGATAATCATTCATGACAGAGCTGATCCCTAACATTTCAGCCTGTTGACTGGTGCGATAGAGTGTTTTCGTCCTTAAATCCACACGGTATAGCATATCTTCGGATAAACTTTGCATGGTGCTAAAATATTGGTTTACGGTATCGAGTTCTTCCGCCATTTTCATTTGATCCTCGATATTGACCATGTAAACCATCACTTTATCCAGACCAGAGTTATCCAAAGTACGTTTTTGAAATTCGATGGAATACCAAAGCTCTTCCCCTGAGTTTGTAATCACTTTGAGCTTGGTTTTGAAGCTATCTGATCGAGTTAATTTATCGTGAACCTCGGATAACAAAGTGGCTCGCACTTCGGGATGAAAGCTGTTGCTAAACTCGTTATTATATTGCATTTTTGCCGTTTCTTTGGTTAATTCAAAGACTTGATACAGCAATTCATTCGCATGAACCAGAGATAATTTCTCGTCTAAATTAAATATCCCTTCTGCTCGGGAAGAGTGCATGATTTGATCCAGTGCAGATTCCATCCTGATGTCGTTTTTAGGGGTGATTTCCATAAACATGATGGATTCTTCACGGTTCACATAGCCAACCTGCAAATCAGCTAGTTGCAAGGTTCCATCCACTTTTCGAGTCACGATATCGTAGAAGAAGGAACTCTCTTTTTTCTTAATCTGTTTGATCAATATTTTTCGTAAAACACGGTTTTCTTCCAGAAAAATTTCCATGAAACTATCGGTGGTACTCATATTAACGCCATACATCGAAGTCATCAGGCTATTCACATAGAAGACGTCCATTTTTCGAACATTTCCAATCACCAAAGCACGTTCGCTTTTTGAAATGAAAGATAGTAGCAGTTCTGTCATTATCATCCCTCCATCCATTGAAATATTGAATTATTTAATATATTTTTCCTCGAAATCATTGACAGGGATAGGGCGAGAGTAGAAATAACCTTGTCCCAAATGACAGCCCAATTCATAGAGAAGTGTCGCTTGGTTTTCATCCTCAATTCCCTCGGCTAAGGTAGACATCCCTTCCAATTCATCGCACATTGATAGGACATTCTTCACAAGAACATGGTTTTTACGGTTGTTCGTGAGATTATCCACCAAACTTTTATCCAGTTTCACTTCATTGACCTGAATTTGCGCTAAGGTGATAATATTAGAGTACGCACAACCAAAATCATCGAGGGAAATGGTGAATCCGTTGTCGATAAAATCGGTGACCAACGTTGAGGGGACATCATTTTCAATCAGACCCACTCGCTCGGTGACTTCAATGACCAATAACTGATGAGGCACGTTGTATTTATCGCAAATTTTTACGATATTTTCCACAATTCCATATTCCATTAGGGTCACACGACTTAAATTGACCGAAATAGGGATTGCTTTTTGCTCGGCATCCCAACGAGAAAGTAGCTGACAAACAGCGTCTACCACGAACAAATCAACATGACGTATCACGGAATTTTGTTCGTACAGGGGGATAAATTGGTCGGGGAAGACCATTTTTTGATTGGTTTTATCAAATCTGCGAATGAGCGCCTCTGCTCCGTGCAAAGAGGCATCTTTCAGCCTTACTTGTGGTTGCAGGTAGATCATAAATTCGTCATTGTGGAGATAGCTTAACAAATCTGATAAAATTGCGTTGGTCACACTCTCGAAACTGCGACTTGTGGTAGAATAATACTCTTGTTTGTTGATGTACATGATGGTATCTGCTTCACGCAACATGCCCACAAGGTCGAGGGTGCCCTTGCTCCAACAACTTCCCATGGAAAAATCGTAATTCTTCTCTGCCTTCATTTCAATTCGCAGTTTGTCAACCATGGCTTCGAAGTCGGATTTTTCGATATTTTCAACAATTCCGATCAACTCGTCACCCGAAACACGATAAATATCAAATCCAAAGTGGGACTTGATTCTTTTTGCCGATCTGATGATATGTTGATCCCCTTGTTCATTTCCTAAATTATCGTTGATATTCTTCAAGCCGTTGATGTTAAAGGAAATGAGCCCCAATGATTTGGGAGGATTTTCTTTGAGTGCGTGGGTGCGACGTGCATAGCCAACACGATTATACAAGCCGGTTAAGCTATCACGATGATGCACGGTAAAGACAGAGGAATCCATCACCTGCTTTGTGACGGTCTGAGCCACAAAACGGCTAATTGTGGAGAGCAAGCGATTATCAAAAACCCCACTAAAGTTAGCACGGTTAGAAAGTCCCACTGCGCCAACCACCTTGTGATTTCCATCTTCAACGGTTGCCAGTGTGACATTTTTCATGTGGAGAGAGGACATAATTTGTTTTAAGGGAGAGGAGTTGTCGAAATTTGGGTTTTCAAGGTCAGCCGATACAATACCATCCACATTGTCATTTTGCAACCAACTCACCAAGAAAGAGCCGTCCATATCTGTTTGCACTTCTTGTTTCATGCAGAACGTAGGGTCGTCACACCAAAGCGCCAAACAATTTATGGTGTTGGTATCCAGTCGGAAACGGTAAATATAGGCTTGCTCGGCATGATAGTGATTTTTCAACAGCTCGCAGTAGGAAAACATGGCTAAATCAGGTTCACTTCTAAAAATGGTCATGCACTGGGACATAGCCTCTTCAAAGTTTGAGATCACCATCTGGCTATCTTCTGTGGGTGTCATCACGCCAATCACGACGTTTTTCTCGCTCATCTGTGTGAGCTGTACACTGAAATTGATCTTCAACCGTTCGTTATCCAATTGACGAGTGATAACGGTTTCGTTGTTCCATTGTAATCGAATATCCTCGAAATCAATGGCGTTGTCGTTTGTGATCACGTCATAAAATTTTCGGCCGATGACCTTCTCGTTAGATGGTATCAATTTTAGATATTCGTTATTGACATAAACCAGCTCATAGGTGTCGATATCTGTGATAAAGCAGGGATTTGTGTTATTTTTGAACATCATATCCCATTGTTCTACTTGGTTCATTTATAATTCCCCTTTCTGTATAAGCATAAAAGTATAAGGTATTATATCATAGTGGTTGGGCTTTGTCTATGAATTTGGAGAAATTTGACAGAAATTGTAATTGCACTAGCCCCACCCTCTACCCCTCGGTCATGCCATTTCAACGAAAAAAGACCATCTAAGCAATCATACGACTGATAGATGGTCTGTTTATAGGCATAATAGGGGGTATTTTGGGTAGATTAGTTATTATTTTTGATATATTTCTCGAAAAATTCCTCGTGAGGAAGGGGACGAGAGAAGAGGTAGCCCTGCCCGTAGGAGCAACCAAAATTTTGCAAGATGGTGGCTTGTTCTTCGGTTTCAATTCCTTCGGCTAAGGTGTGGGTACCATCGAAAGCATTACAAGTTTGGATGATATTGCCCACCAAAAGCTGATTTCGCACACTTGTGGTAATGTTATCCACCAAACTTTTATCGATTTTCACTTCGTTGACCTCAATTTTCGCCAAAGTAACCACGTTAGAGTAGGCGCAACCAAAATCATCGAGCGAGATCTTAAATCCATTCCCCTGAAAATCACGAATCAAGCTAGAGGCAACATCATTTTCGATGAGTCCCACACGCTCGGTCACTTCCACGATGATAAGGGAGTGATCCACGCCATGACGGTCGCAAATCTCTGCAATGGTCTCGACAATATCAAATTCAAGCAGTGTAACACGACTTAAATTGACCGAAACAGGGACCTGTTTGTGCTCTTTTCCCCATTCCACCTGAAGTTCGCAAATTTTCTCTAACACAAATAGATCCACATGGCGAATGATGCAGTCGTGCTCATATTGAGGGATAAATTGGTCGGGGAAGACCATTTTTTTATTTTCTTTGTCATATCTGCGAATCAATGCCTCTGCGCCGATGATCTGACGTGTGACCATATCCACCTGAGGCTGAAGATAGACCAGTAACTCGCCCTCATTTAAATAGCGTAGCAAATCGTTGAGGAGGGGGTTATCGCTAGGATTTTCCTCGTGACGAACCCTGTGGTAATAGCGCTGTTTGTTGATGGCAGTGATGGTAGATGCCTCGCTGATGATCTCTTCCACGTCGATACGACCATTATGAACGGCATATCCGATGGTAAAAGGCCACACATTCGCATCGGTAAGACGTTTTCGGAGGGGTTTTATCCTTTCAAGGCACTCTTCCTCGGTGATATTTTCGAAAAAGGCGATGAAGTCCCCAGAATTGATGCGATAAAAATCCGTTCCAAAATGGGTGGTAAGCAGTTGTGCGCAGTGTTTGGTGTTGCGAATATTGTTGCGAGAACCGAATTTTTTATCACTATTTTGCAGATGATTTAGGCTTATGTAGAAGATAGCAAGGCTATCTAGCATTTTTTCCTTGACATCATCAATCTGTTTCGAGCAACTTTGATGGTTGAAAAAGCCGGTGAGCAGGTCGTAATCCTTCACATATTCAAAAATTTCCGACATCGCAACAGGGTTGCCAATCTGGTTGACCAATTCACTGACCACTTTGAGCAAACGATAGTCAAATTCGGTCTGTTTCCGGTTGCTCACCCCGATCATGCGCTCGGGATTTTTCACGCTATCCCCCACATGACACAGGGTGATATTATCAAGGCCAAAGGTCTCCAAAACCTCGGATTCAATGGAATTAGGGGTGAAATCTTGTAGCACTGCGTTGGCTTCGATGATGCCAAAGTCGTTTTTCTTGTTGTACCAATCCAGAACCTGATCCACCGAAATATATCGACTGAGTTTATCAGGAAGTTCGATGTCATGGTGCGACCACGCAGCTTCGTAGATGATCTCCATCCCTTTTCGATCAAATCGATAGGTGTGGACACGTTCTGCGTTATAGAAATTGCCCAAAAGCTCTAAAAAAGAGGGGAGCTGTTCCGATGGATCCAATTCGAGTATCTTTTCGCAAGAGTGCATGGCATCTTCGTAGTCTTGTTGTTGTTCCTCGAAGGAGGGGGCGACAAAATATTTGCAGAGATTGAATTTCTTGCCGTGATAGTCTAGCAATGTATGGGTGACACGGAAAAATTGCTCAATTTTCTCGTTATAGACGTAGGTTTCCACCACTTGGCCGAGGGTCAATTTCTCGTTTGGGCAAAAGGAGCACTGTCCCTCTTTTCCTTGCAAGATATCAAAGCATTTTCGATCTCCAAACTCCTCGGATTCCCTAAGAATCGTCCTCATAGCGGTATTCATGTAGACGATTTGGTCGGTTTCTAGGTCAGAAATGGCACACGGGTTAGAACAGTCATGAAACATGGTCTCCCAACAAAAGTCTAAGTTCATACGAAGTCCCCCTTCACATTGCATTCTTATGGGTTTTTAGATTATAACATAAATCTTCAGAAAATGCAAGGAGGAGAAAAACAGGGATGATGTCGAAGTGTAGGTATATAATACATCTTGGACACTCGCTCAGAAAAGAGTGGAAGAAACTCCAAAAATCGGTTATAGTTAAGTTA
>JAWXUK010000032.1:0-15295 GCA_044432785.1 Eubacteriales bacterium
ACAGCCACCACCACATCACGCATAATCGAAGCATCCACCGAATGGGCAAGATTTTCATATCCCCCCTCTTTCTTCACGGCGAATCCTTTCCCCTCTAAAATCTCAATCAATTTTTTCCTCGTGATCACATGGGAATTAAAGGAGAGCACTAGCGCCCCTTTTTTCCTTAAAATTTTATGCCATCCCGATGCCGATTCTTCGATCAGTTGAAAGGGACTTCTCGACCGACCACCGGCTTCACTCCCGTGCAGAACCCCATAAGGAAGGTCCCCCACGATGACGTGAAAAAACTGTTTAGAAAACAATTTATCGCAGTACCGACAGTCCCCAAAAATGAGCTCAAAATGACCACTTTTTGCCTCAATCATGTGCTTTTGAGCCGAAAATGAACGGTTTTCGCCACGAACGTGCAACTTGCTCGTTTTGTGCTTAATTTTGCCTTTTTCAAGAAATTTTCGCATAAACTGTACCGATTCCTGTACGTTTTTCTCATACACCTCCGTACCGTAAACCGACATCCCCAGACCAAACCCCTCGTATAAGGTGGTCCCTCGCCCTGCCACAGGGTCTAATAATTTCGCACCTTCAGGCTCAATATTTGCCGTAAAAAGTGCTAGATTCACTAGCATTTTTGTAAAAACCTCATTTGTTTTGCCTTTATACTTCAAAATCGTTGTCAGACTGCGATCATAGAGGTAGGGATTTGGTAATTCCACTGGAAAAAGTGTCTTTCCTCCCTCCTCCACACGAAAGAGAGCATAAGTAGAAGATAATCGAGCCACCACCTTCAACTCCTGTAGTTCCAATGGTTTAACCGTTTCAAAACTCAGATACGATACATTACAAATAGTAATAATATCAATATTTGATACCTCAAGTTTTGAGAGTCTCAGCTCCTCACAGGCAAGCCCCTCCGAGGCTGCAAAGTAGACCATACTATGGGAAGGGTTGCGCAAGATTGCATATTTAATAATTATCTCTCCTTTGTGCTTTTTTATGTAAAGTAGTTTTAATTTTTTTCATAAAATGGCGTATTTTCTCGATAGAAAAGCCTTCGAAAAAGCCCTTCCAACCCTCGAAAATACGCCATTTTGTAAATATTATTGTTTTTTATGTGGTATATTTCGTTTTATAGCTAGATATCTTCAAATATTATGACATTATACCACTTTTTTACCATCCACATAGGTGGAAACCAGATTCAAATCTTTATCTAATACCAAGAAATCGGCACATTTGCCAACTTCTAGCGAACCAATTTGATCCCCCTTGCCAAGAGCCAATGCAGGGGCCGTACTGCCAGCATAAAAGGCATCAGCCATTGGAATTCCAAAGGAAATGCAGTTTCTCACTGCATCGAGTAGCCCAATAGACGACCCCGCCAAAGTTCCATTAAGCAAAGTGGCTTTCCCATCATTCATCACAATGGGTTGCCCTCCAAGCTCATATTCTCCGTCAGGCATCCCTGCACAGCGCAAAGAGTCGCTAATTAGTACCATTTTCTTGCCAAATAGCCCAAAAGTCACACGAATGACCGAAGGATGGATATGAAGCCCATCACAGATGAGCTCTACAAAAGCCCCAGAATCATAGGCAGCACCCACCACATTTGGGGATCTATGCCCAAATGGCATCATCCCATTATAAAGGTGAACTGCCAAGCTTGCCCCATTTGCAAATGCCGTCATCGCCGTATCGTAGTCTGCTGCAGTGTGCCCAAGCGCCACGGTGCAATGCTTTGAGCCCTCTTTGATAAGCTCTACCCCACCCTCTAAATCAGGGGCGAGGGCGAGGACAGCAATGTTATCTCCACTGTGTTTGCGAAGTCGCTCAAACATGGCTACGTCAGGGGTTGCGAGGTTTTCCTCTGCCTGTGCGCCACGTTTGCTATGGTGGAAAAACGGCCCCTCGAGATAGATCCCTGCCACCTTGGCGCCACAGGGTTTCTCGTAACTTTTGATGGCAGAAATCGCCTGCATGAGGGTCTCTTCCTTCAAGGTCATGGTGGTGGGGCACCACGAGGTCACCCCCACTCGGGCATAGTAATTGGATAGAATTTCCATGGCTGCTGGGTCGCCATCACTGGCATCTTTGCCCATCGCACCATGAGAATGGATATCGATTAAACCTGGGACCACGGTCTTTCCCTCGAGGTCGATGGAGTTTTCCTCGGAGAGGTTTGGTGCAATTTTTTGAATCTTTTCCTCGAATTGTAGGTCTGTTTTGACGAAAACACCTTCGGAACTCAGTAGATTACAGTTTTTTAGTAACATGGTTATCCTCCTAATTTTAGTTGTTTGATAAGATCGGGGATGGCTGGCTCGAATGCTACACCAAACCTTCGCTCTAATCCAATTTTCATCGCTTTTTCAATGGAGTTCAAGGTGAAATCCACTGCGATTTGCGCACTTTCTTGCAGAGTAAAGGAGTTCATCAGTCCTGAGACCAATGCACTCGCAAAAACATCCCCTGTCCCTGGAAAATGCCCCTCGACCGAGCGATTTTCAACATAGTCCACCTGATTTGTTTCACGGTCGAAACACATGGCGCCCAATCGATCTTGGTGGAAGGATACCCCTGTGAGTACCACTTTTTTAGGCCCTAATTCCGATAGGTCACGCACCATTTTTTCGATATAATTCCAATCGTATCCTTCGCCGACATACTCCTGCTTGAGGAGGAGCGCCCCTTCGGTGAGATTTGGGAGAATGAGGTCGGCACTTTGGCAGAGCCGTGCCATTCCTTCCACCATTTTAGGGGTGAACACAGAATAGAGTGCTCCGTGATCTGCCATCACAGGATCTACGATGATAAGCCCCTTTTCTTGCTTAAACTCTTGATATAATGCCGCTACTTGGTCAATTTGCTCGTAAGATCCGAGAAAACCACTGTACATTCCATCAAATTTCACCCCAAAGGATCTCCAATGGTCTGCTATTTTGGGGATATCCTCGGTTAAATCTCGGTAGGTGAAGCCCTGAAATCCCCCTGTATGAGTTGAGAGGACTGCTGTGGGGAGCACTGAGGTATGAAGTCCTGTCGCCGATAAAATGGGGAGAGCAACCGTGAGAGAGCACCGTCCGACACAGGAAATATCATGGATGGCGAGTAGGTTTTTTTGGATCATAGTGATTCTCCTTATATGATACCTTTATCTTATCATTTCATAGGTTTTCTGTCAACCTTGGAAATACGTTTTCATAGATTTTGACAACCAGAAAAACCCAAGAATTTTCACGCATAGATTATCTCTATCTGCTCATAATAGTTGCAGATGTTCCAAGTGGACATCAAATTTTATCACCTGAAGGAGAATTTTATTATGGACAGCAATAACAAAACTTCTCGCAACAACATTATGAACCCTAACGCTCGTGAGGCACTCAACAAGTTCAAGATGGAGGCCGCAAATGAGGTTGGCGTCAACCTCAAAGAGGGCTACAATGGTCACTTGACCAGTCGTGAAGCCGGCTCTGTCGGTGGACAAATGGTGAAAAAAATGATCAAAGCATATGAGGATAACATGCAATAACCTCCTCCCCACTAGGTCTGCTTCCAGTTTTGGAGGCAGACCTTTTATTTTTCTCTTGCAAATCCTTGGATTTTACGATAGAATAAAGGTACTATTTACTTTTGGAGTGTGCTATGAATCTTACCCCTTTATTTCAAAAATCAATCAAAACTTTGGAACTTCCAAAAGTTTTGGATAAACTGGCAAACCTCGCCGTCACCGACGAGGGGCGAGAGCGTGCCCGTGGGATGCTCCCCTTCCTCTATCAAGACGAGGTAAACCATGCCCAAGACGAGACCGAGGCTGCCATAGCCCTGATTTTACAGCGTGGTTCCCCCTCTTTTTACGGGGTGGCTTCGGTGTCGGCTTCTCTGCAACGTGCTGATATTGGGGGCGTGCTCTCCACCACAGAACTCCTATCCATTGGTCGGCTCCTCCGTGCCACCACCACGGCATTCGACTACGGTGATAGCGATCAACCCTCTGCCATTTCCCACCTATTCGCCTCACTTACCCCCAATCGTCCTCTGGAAGAGACCATTTCCACCTCTATTTTAGGTGAAAACGAGATTGCCGATAGCGCCAGTTCTGCCCTTGCCAATCTGCGCCGTCAAATACGTGGGACCCAAGCAAAGGTACGGGATTTATTACAGAAATTTATCTCGTCCAACTCAGCGCAATATCTGCAAGATGCACTGATCACCCAACGGGGTGGACGGTATGTCGTCCCTGTGAAATCAGAGCATAAGAATTCTGTTGCCGGTATGGTCCATGATGTCTCCTCTTCCGGTTCTACCTTTTTTATCGAGCCAATGAGTGTGGTAAACGCCAATAACGAGCTGCGTGAGCTTCAAATTGCCGAGCAACAGGAGATTGCTCGCATTTTGGCTGAAATTTCGGCAGAATGCGCCCAAGATAAGATGAACCTAGACGAGAACTACACCCTTTTGATCCTCCTTGATGTTATTTTTGCCAAAGGGAAGTTGGGGCTCGAGATGAATGGGATCCGTCCTGCCCTCTCCTCAAAATTCATGGACATTCAAGAGGGGAAACACCCCCTCCTTGACCTCAAAACTGCTGTTCCTAACCATTTAACCCTTGGGGATACCTTCGATACCCTGATGATTACTGGTCCTAACACTGGGGGGAAAACCGTGACACTCAAGACCATGGGCCTCCTCACCTTGATGGCGCAATGTGGTCTTCATATCCCTGCCCATGCCGAGTCTACGGTCTGTATTTTTTCCAAAGTGCTTGCCGATATTGGGGATGATCAGTCTATCGCACAGTCTCTTTCCACTTTTTCTGCTCATATGACCAATATAGTCGGGATTTTAGAGGAGGCTGACGACGAAAGTTTGGTCCTCTTTGATGAATTGGGGGCAGGAACCGACCCTGTTGAGGGTGCAGCCCTCGCCACCTCTATCATTGAATATACGAGGCAAACCGGTGCAAAAGTGGTTGCTACCACCCACTATTCCGAGCTCAAGCTCTACGCTATGACCACAACCGGTGTGGAGAACGCCTCTTGTCACTTCGATGTCGAGACACTTGCCCCTACCTATCGTTTGGTGCTTGGGATTCCTGGAAAATCCAATGCTTTTGCCATTTCTCGGCGATTGGGTCTCTCGGAGACCTTGATTTCCAAGGCGCAAGAGCGATTGGACGGGCAGTCTGTCAAATTTGAAGATGTTCTCACCTCTTTGGAAGAGAAGAGAGAGCAAATGGAGTTTGAACGCAATAAATCCCACGCTTTGAACACAAATCTCGCCCAATCTACGGCAAAAGCGAGGGAATATGAGGCAAAACTCAAAAAAGAGGTGGACAAAGCCAAAGAAAAAGCGAGGGAAGAGGCACAAGCCCTCATTGACGAGGCGAGGGTGGCAAGTGATTTGGTCTTCCAAGAGCTTAAGGCAATGAAAAAGCAGCAACAAGATTGGCAGAAAACCAATGAATCTCGCACCGAGGTGCGTGCCCTCCTCAATCAAACCGAAGCGAAATTGGGGGCAAAGCCCGACCTCGCCCCCCCTCCTGTGACACGTCCTGCTGAAGTAGGGGATACCGTCACTCTGCTGAAAGTGGGGACCGAAGCCGAGGTGGTGGCTATCAAAAAGGATGGAAAACTTGAGCTCCAAGCCGGTATGATGAAGATCACGGCAAAGCAAGAGGAGGTTCGTGTGGTGGAGGGGAAACCCAAGGTCAAACCCCAAGTCTACAAGGCTCCTAGCCGTCAGTTAAACCTCAAACCAACCTCTACCGAGATTGATCTGCGTGGGATGGAGTGTATCGAGGCCATCTGTGTGCTGGATCAGTTTTTGGATTCTGCTCTGCTTGGGAAACTCGAAAAGGTCTGTATCATTCACGGAAAAGGGACCGGTGCTGTGCGTAGTGCTGTGCGCTCGCACCTCAAGACCAGTCGATATATCAAAGAGTTTCGAGCTGGATTGTATGGCGAAGGGGAGGACGGAGTGACCGTTGCCACCCTGAAATAAGCAAGTTTGTACCAACTAACTCTATTTTTCGCTATCTCTTTGGCATTTTCGTTCAAAATTTCTGTTTTTTCTTGTTATATTTGTGACTATTACCATTGACGAATAGAGCATAATTTGGTATCCTTATGGTACACTAAATTTAAGTGTGGAGGTAATTTACGATGTATAGTCAAGATGCTGTGGTAAACAATCAAGTGGGTCTTCATGCTCGCCCTGCTACTTTTTTCATTCAAAAAGCAAATGAATATAAAAGTGCCATCTGGGTGGAAAAAGACGAGCGCAAAGTCAACGCAAAGAGCCTTCTCGGAGTGCTCTCTTTAGGGATCATCAAAGGGACGAGCATTAAGCTCATCGCTGATGGTGCTGACGAAAAAGAGGCTGTGGATGCCCTGCAAAAAATGATCTCTTCGGATTTTGCAGACTAATTGATGGTCACAAACGAAACTTTGCACTTTTAGGGTATTTCCCATGCGTTCAGCGTGGAAAATACCCTAAATTGTCATCTGAAAAACCCTACCACCTTCGAGAGGAGCCCTTCCATGACATTCGAGCAACTGCGTGACAAGGCGCACTCCCTTCCCCGTGAAGCCGGAGTTTATTTGATGCAGGACAAGTCTGGCACCGTTATTTATGTCGGTAAGGCCAAGTCCCTGCGCAACCGAGTGTCGCAATATTTTCAGGAGTCAGGAGGGCATTCCCTCAAAACTCGTGTGATGGTGGGACAGATTGTTACCTTTGATGTTATCATCGTGAAAACCGAGTTTGACGCGTTGGTGCTAGAATCCTCCCTCATCAAACGTCATCAACCAAAATATAATATCCTCCTCAAAGATAGTAAGGGATACCCTTACATTAAATTGACCGTCAAAGAGGATTATCCTAAATTTTCCCTTGTTTCTAAGGTTATCGGGGACAAGAATCGGTATTTTGGCCCCTTTGGAAGTCGGCATACCTCGCAGGCCATCATTCATTCCCTGCTCACCTCCCTCTCCCTTCCTACCTGTAGTCGGAAATTTCCGAGGGATATTGGTAAGGAGCGCCCCTGTTTGAACCTGCATATGGGGCAGTGTTTGGGGCATTGTCGTCCTCAACTGGGCAAAGAGGTGCACGATCGTGCTATTTTGCAGGCAACCGAAATTTTGGACGGAAAGTTCAAAGAGGTTTTGCAGGAACTGCAGCAAGAGATGGAAGCCGCTGCTGCCGAACTGCGTTTTGAACAGGCTGGGATTTTACGGGATCGGATACAGGCCATTTCTTTGCTTGGCAAACGGCACGCTATCATGGCAGAGACCCATGTCATTGGATTTTATTCTGGTGTTTCGAAGAGCTGTTTCGTGGTGCTGAAATTTGCTGAGGGAAATATTACCGAAAAAGATATGGAGCTCATCCCTACCCCTTTGGAAGAGGAAGCCGAGGTCATTTCCTCCCTCATTCGGGAGTATTATGGTAATTTTCAGCAGTTGCCACGGCAGGTTTTGCTCCCTTGTGAGCTAGAAGATCAAATTCCCCTGACACGTTATCTCTCGGAATTGGGGGAGCGCAAGGTGGAGCTTATTACCCCTCAACGTGGGGCGAAAACAGACCTTGTGGAACTTGCCCACAAAAATGCGAAGGACGAAGTGGAGCGCATTACCTCGGCAGAGGAATATCAAAATAAAAACCTTATCCTCCTTGGGAAACTGCTTCATTTATCGGGGGCACCCCATCGGATCGAGTCCTTTGACATTTCTAATACAGGAAACACCAATATCGTGGGTGGAATGGTGGTCTTTGAGGGTGGGAAACCCAAAAAATCTGCCTATCGGAAGTTTAAGGTGAAAGATTTGACCACCCCTGACGATTACGCCTCTATGAGACAGGTCTTGACTCGTAGATTTCAGCGATTTATAGATGGGGACAATGGCTTTGCCCCCCTACCTGATCTGCTCCTCATCGACGGAGGGCAGGGTCATGTGAATTTGGCAAACGAGGTGCTGATCTCCTTTTCCCTCAATATCCCTGTGTTTGGGATGGTGAAGGATCATCGACATCGGACTAAGGCTCTGGTCACACCCGAGGGGGAAGAGATTGGAATTTCCCAAACACAGAGCATTTTTGCTCTGATTGGACAAATTCAAGAAGAAACCCACCGAACTGCTATCACATTTCAACGTCAATTACAAAATAAAACCGTCAAGGGCTCGCTCCTTGATGATATTGTGGGGGTTGGCGAGGTGAGGCGCACTGCTCTGCTTAAACATTTTCGCTCTTTGGATGCTATCAAAAAAGCGACTTTGGAAGAGCTCGAAACTGTGGTACCAAAGAATACAGCCCTAGCAGTTTTTTCCCATTTTCATTCCGATACAACTACGCAACAACCCACTCACAAGAGCAAAAACTGATATTTTTATCAGATTTTTCATTATGTTCGTGATTTGATTGAAAATCACTTTCTATCTTAGCCATTTATGACCCAATCGATCCATTTTGAAGGAGAACCATCATGAGAGTTATTACTGGAACTGCCCGTGGACGCAAACTCAAGGAAATTGAGGGGATGGACATTCGTCCAACCACTGCAAGTGTGAAAGAATCGCTATTTAGTATCATTCAGTTTGAGCTGCAAGGGCGAGATGTCCTCGACCTCTTTGGAGGGACCGGTCAACTATCTGTTGAGGCGCTGTCCCGTGGGGCAAATTCGGTCACTGTTGTGGATGCGAGAGCAGAATCTGTGGGACTCATTCGAGAGAACCTTGCCGTTTGTAAATTTGAGGCAAATGTGGTGCAACGGGATGCCATTGCCTATTTATCCTCTTGCAAGGAGAAATTTGATATCATTTTACTCGACCCCCCTTACGAGACCGATTTGATCGCTCAAGCAATTTCTTTGATTGAGAGGTTTGACATTTTGAAAAATTATGGTATAATAGTTTGTGAGAGTCCTGTTAGCTTGGAGATTCCTTCTGTTTCAGCACCGTATTTCTTTGCAAAAGAGTATAAATATGGCAAAATCAAGCTATCCACTCTCACCAAAAAGTGTGAGATGTCTGGAGAAAATTCATGAAAATCGCCATTTACCCCGGTAGTTTCGATCCCATTACCCTTGGTCACTTGAATATTATCAAGCGTGCCTCCCTCTGTTTTGATCATTTGATTGTCTGCGTAATGGTCAATTCTTCGAAAAATGGGCTATTTACTGCCGAGGAACGAGTGAAACTCATCCAAAAATGCACCTCTGATCTTTGTAATGTCGAGGCTGATTCCTCTGAGGGATTACTCGCCGATTATGCTCGTCGTCGCAATGCGACCGCTGTGGTGAAAGGGCTGCGTGCCGTTTCCGACTTTGAGTCGGAGATGCAAATGGCAGTTTTAAATCGCAAGCTAAACACTGATCTTGAAACCCTATTTCTCGCTTCGAACGAGAAATATACGTATTTGAGCTCTACCATCGTGAAGGAGATGGGGCTCTATGGCACTGATTTGAAGGAATTTCTACCCTGTGAAATTTTAGATGAAGTGAAATTAAAAATGAAACCTATTCAAGAGAGGACGGAATAACGATGGCAACTGGTGTAGAAGAATTATTAGACGCCCTATTCGATATGGTGGACGAGGCCAAAAACGTTCCTTTGCGAACCGATCTATGTATGCTCGAACGTGATGATGTTCTTGATTTAATTGAGGATATTAAGGCGCAATTCCCCCCTGAACTCGCCGAGGCACGTAAACTCGTGACCCAACGTGCTGAATATATCGGCGCTGCCAAGCGAGAGGCAGAAACCATGTTATCCCGAGCCGAAAAAGAAGCCAAACGCCTTGTGGAAGAGGAAACCGTTTTTGTTTCCTCTCGGAAGCAAGCAGCTGAAAAACTCTCGGAGGCCGAAGAGAGCTGTCGTGCCCTGAAGCGATCTGCAAATGAGTACTGCGAAGATGTCCTCCGTCGTACCGAAGAGGCTGTCACCGAAGCCTGTATCGAGATCAAGCGCTCGAGAGATCGGTTTAGTGCGTCGGCTAGTGGCGCAGACATGAGAGACCTTCCAAAAGGTAGATTACCCTGATTGATGTCCCTCCCTTTATTGGGGGGGGATTTTTTTATTTATCTTGTCTCTGTGATAGGTAAAATATCTCACCTTCAAAAAAAAATTTTTCGTGGTGCCAAAAATCGAGTTTATTTTTTTGCTATATCTTGTGGTTTATGGCATGATTTTTTTGCATTTGCCACAAATTGAAGTAATTTTAGCGATTTTACCAAAAAATAAATTTTTTTAACTTTTCTATTGACAAATATGATAAATTCAGCTATACTAACATTAGCACAACTACAACCTATTTTACGAAAGTGAGGTGTTCACCATGAAGTGTCGTTATTATTCTTTAAAGCAATCTGAGTCCATTCTTTTGGGCACCCTTTTCGCACCCATCTAGCCGATACAAACCTACGTTTGTACCGCTGTCAGATGGACAGTGGTTTTTTTGTACCCTAAAAGAGAGGGCCATGCGCACCTCCCAAGATAGAAAGGATTTTTATTATGTATTTAACCGAGAAAAAAGATAGCATTTGGACCCGAATCGAAAATGATTGCGACATTGACGAGCTCATCTACGGCGCTCCCACCCCTACTACACCCGAAGATAGTGCCAGTGATCGTTAAGCTCCGAAGAACATAAAATGCACCTTGTATCACTACAAGGTGCATTTTTTTATCCCAAAATGGAAATTTTATTTTTGTTCGCCGTTTTCTGGTGGAGTGAGCAGATGTTTGTGGAATTTTTCGCATTCACATTTTTTCCACTTAAGTCCACTACCACATGGGCAAGGATCGTTGCGCCCAATTTTGATGACTTTGCGTGCAGTTGCCACGTTACCTTGGTCGGAAGAGCCCCCCGATTGGTTGGTGATATTTGCCACACGTTGACGCTGCGCATCTTCGGGGCGACGGATTTGGACTCGGAAGAGTCGACGCACCGTCTCTTCTTGGATGGCGTTGATCATTTCGGTGAACATCTCGTAGCCCTCTTGCTTGTATGCCACAACTGGGTCTGTTTGTGCATAGGCACGGAGGCCAATTCCTTGACGAAGCTCTGTCATGGCATCGATGTGCTCCATCCAATATTCGTCTACCACTCGGAGTGTCATGATACGCTCGAGCTCACGCATGGTCTCGGCTGAGTTGGTCTTTTCTTTTTCAGCATAGACTTCGTCTGCTTTATCGAGAACAAGGTCGATGAGTCCTTCGACATCATATTTCTGAAGCTCTTCATCGGTAAGGTTGAACTCCCCTTCTGGGATGAACATCCCACGATATGGGAGGATTGCCTGTTGGAATTCTGTGGCTGTGAGGTGGGTTTTATCCCCCATATGACCTTTAATGGACTCATCCACATGACGGTCGATGATGGATTGCACCGTATCTTTGAGGTCTTCCCCTGCGAGAACGGTGCGACGTTGACCGTAGATCACTTCACGTTGGGTATTCATCACGTCGTCATATTGGAGCACTGATTTACGGGTTTGGAAGTTGCGTGATTCCACCTGTTTCTGGGCACGTTCGATGGAATTTGTGAGCATTTTTTGCTCGATGGGCATATCGTCGTCTACACCGAGGGTATCCATCAAACCACGGACACGGTCGGTGCCGAAGAGACGCATGATATCATCATCGAGGGAGAGGAAGAAGCGTGTTTGACCTGGGTCACCTTGACGTCCGGCACGGCCACGCAATTGGTTATCAATTCGGCGAGATTCGTGACGTTCTGTTCCGAGGATGAAGAGTCCCCCTGCTTCACGGACTTGAGCGGCTTCCCCTTCGATCTCTTTTGCATATTTAGCTTCGGCTTCGGCGAATTTGCGACGAGCCTCTAAGATTTCCTCATCATCGGTGTCGCTGTGTCCTGTGGCTTGAGCGATGAGCTCTTCCGACATCTCTTGACGGCGAAGATCACGTTTGGCAAGAAATTCTGCGTTACCACCGAGGACGATATCGGTTCCACGTCCTGCCATGTTGGTAGCAACCGTGACCGCACCGAGTTTACCTGCTTGAGCGACAATTTCAGCTTCTTTTTCGTGATTCTTAGCATTGAGTACGTTATGAGGGATCTTTGCTTTTTTGAGGAGTGCCGAAATCTCTTCGGATTTTTCAATAGAGACCGTACCTACGAGGGCAGGTTGTTTTTTCTCGTAACACTTCTGAATTTGCTCAACAACTGCCTTGAATTTGGCACGTTCTGTTTTATAGACCACATCGTTGTTATCCACACGTTGGCTGGGTCGGTTAGTGGGGATTTCAACGATATCGAGTTCGTAGATGGTGCCGAATTCTTCGGCTTCGGTCATTGCTGTTCCTGTCATGCCCGAGAGTTTGTTATACAGACGGAAATAGTTTTGGAAGGTGACCGTTGCAAGGGTTTTGGATTCGTTTGCGATCTGTACCTTTTCCTTTGCTTCGATGGCTTGGTGGAGTCCCTCGTTGTAGCGACGTCCCTCCATCATACGACCGGTAAATTCGTCAACAATGATCACTTCGCCATCACGGACAACGTAGTCGATATCTCGTTTCATGACACCGTGGGCACGGATTGCCTGATTGATGTGGTGGGCGAGGGTGGTGTGCTCGATATCACCGAGGTTTTCCACTTGGAAGGCTGTCTCGGCTTTTTCGATGCCTCGTGCCGTGAGTGTGGCTGTACGTGCCTTTTCATCCACGATATAGTCGGCGTCAATGTCGGTATCCTCTTCTTCCTTGGCATCAACCGAGGTGATTTTTTTGCATTTGAGTCCTGTGACAAAGTGGTCGGCATAGCTATAAAGTTTGGTGGATTTATCCCCTTGACCTGAGATGATGAGAGGGGTTCTGGCTTCATCGACGAGGATGGAGTCTACTTCGTCTACCACGGCAAAGACGTGGCCACGTTGGGTGACCTCACGTTGGTAGATTGCCATGTTATCACGGAGGTAGTCGAAGCCAAATTCGTTGTTGGTTCCGTAGGTGATGTCGGCGGCATAGGCGCTCTTTTTATCTTCGACACCGTGTACCACGAGTCCCACGGTGAGTCCCATGAAATTGTGTACCTTTCCCATCCATTCCGAGTCACGGCGAGCGAGATAGTCGTTGACCGTGATGACGTGGACCCCTTTGCCGGTGAGGGCATTGAGGTAGGATGGAAGGGTTGCCACCAAGGTTTTACCCTCACCAGTGCGCATTTCGGCGATCCGTCCTTGGTGGAGGACGATACCACCCACGATTTGGACGGGGTATGGTTTCATTCCAAGAACCCTCCAACAAGCTTCACGGCAGGCCGCAAAGGCTTCTGGGAGGATATCATCTAAGGTTTCGCCCTTTTCGAGGCGCTCCTTGAATTTGAGGGTGCAATTCTTTAGCTCGTCGTCGCTATAGGCTTGGAATTGTGGCTCTAGTCCGAGCACCTTATCCACGATAGGGTCGATGGCTTTTAGTTCTCGCTTGGACGTGGTTCCAAACAACTTGGTAATTAAACTCATAACAGGGTGACACCTCTTCAAAAAATTATATCTTAGGGGCTCTAACCGGCTGATTCGCCGATTGAGACACCTTACAGTATACCATAGTTTTGCCAATTCGCATAGTAAAAAACAACATTTTTTCAAAAAAATTCAAAAAATGTGGTGGGTGGAGCTGGTTTACCGTTTCCTCAAACCAGAACACCTTGTGATCGACCACTACAGCCCTTTCTTTTGGCAGGAAATTATCTTGACCCATCCACTTTTGGGATCGGGATTATTGATATCGTTGATCTAGCATTTCTACCACTTGAGCGAGGGTTCCCTCGTTGCAATCGCAGAAAAGTTGTGGGTTTGTGGCGAGCATGACCTCGGCGCTAGATGCCGGGGCGCAACGGACGGCAGAATACTGCAACATGGGGAGGTCGTTTTCGTTATCCCCCATACAATAAATATTTTCTGGGAGAATGTTGTATCCCTTTGCGAGGGATATCACTGCCGTCCCTTTATTCACTCCGTGGGCTGTGACCTCTAAATAACGTGGGTTAGAGAAGATGACCTCGTAAGCCGTGGGGTGACGTTTGATAAGCTCTTCCCGAGCCTCGAGGAGGAGGGGTCGCTCTTGCTGAATGATGATTTTAAGCCATGGGGTGGGGATGTTTTCTAGATTACTCTCTGTATATTTTCCGTCAACAATTCCCATATGATACTCTGTGACGTGGTTTGGACGGTAGGCAAAAATCTCTTCCCCGTGGTAGACCTCGAAGCCGAGCTCGGGTAGTTCCTTTGCAAGGGAGACGAAGTCTTGCTCTGCCGATTCGGGGAGATTGACGGTCTGGGTTGCGATATTTTTGTCAAAGTCGAAGGTTTGGGCTCCGTTTGAGAGGATGACAGGTGCATTTTGGGGGATGGTGTGCCGAAAGGGTGAGAAGGTGGTGTGGGTGCGCCCTGTGGCGATGGTGAACCGTCCGCCGTTTTCAATGAAATACTGGGCGGCAGTGACGTTTTTGGGGATCATGCCGAGTTCGCTACTATAGATGGTACCGTCGAAGTCGCTCACGAGGAGGACTCCATTAAATTTTTTGTGGGACAACGGGATCCCCTCCGATCAAAATGAAGTTATGGCACGCATACAGAAGCGTGGACTGTATGCGTGCCGTTATTGTTTAAGTGGTGATATCTTCTCCGAGGTAGAACTTGCGTAGTGGTTTGTGGAGAAGGGCTGCGATGCCTAGTGCTAAAATGGTATTAGGGAGCATATAGCTACCATTATATAGAATGGAGTATAGGCTTGGGCTTGTCATGGTTCTGCCAAAAAATTCCTCTGGCATGTACTCGGCGTAGATGGTGGCTCCACTGATATAGTGGATGATAAATCTGCCGAAGCAACCAAGGACGGTACCAACGTAGATACCCCATTTTTTACCCTTGAAGAGTCCGGCTAAGCCGAGGGGGGTGAAGGCTGCGAGGTAGTCTAAGAGCATGGACTGCCATCCCCACGCATAAGCGCCGTCGAAGATGAGTTGGAGCAGTCCGAATACAAATCCTGCCATGAGACCCGATGAGAGACCCCATCTCACTGCGAAAAATAGGATGGGGAACATAGCTGGGGTGAGGGATCCTCCGTTGGGGAGCTGCATGAGCTTGAGGTAAGATAGGATCTGTGCTAGTGCCACCATAATCGCACCTTCGCAGAGCATTCTGGTGTTTGCTCGCTTGGTAGGTATGGCTGTGGCTTCTGTGGTATTTTGCATGGTTTGCCTCTTTCCGAGGTGCGTGTTCATCGCAACCTCTGTTGTATTTCATCGCTCCACAGTCCAAACTAGGATGTGAGCA
>JAWXUK010000033.1:0-15006 GCA_044432785.1 Eubacteriales bacterium
CAACGAGCGACGAACAATTCGAGCTAGGATTTCGGATCGGAGCAAAGCTGATGCTTGAAATTTTCGAGAAGGAAACCACTTAACGAACACAAAAATTGACATGGAAAGCGACACACCAGCAGAGATGTTGGTGTGTCGCTTCGTCGTTTTGGGTGCGAAAAAACTTTTTTCAAAAAGGGGTTGGAAACCAACGGCTACATCACAAAGCAACACGTCTTTCGAGAGGGTAGACAAAGCAACAACCACTACTTTCAACTGAAAAAGTCGACGGTGAAGAGCCACCCTCTGCGATTTTTGTCACAGAGATTCCACACAAGAGTACACATTGTTAGTGCAAGCTAATCCTTGGTTTTTTTGCAGGACTGACTCTTTTCTCTGCTCCCTTTTGACGGTTTTCATGGTGAGAAGTGGCACGATGGCGAGCAGAAGGTCTCGATTTTTTTCTTGAAGTCGCTCTCGGTTTCAAGAGTTGGGTGGGGATTTTGAGTTGAGCTTGCTCCCCGTTAGTACCCCCTAAGTCACTGCAAATTTCCAAAACTTCTGTCAACTCCTCACCGACTAGGCACCAACTTTGAGGAGCGAAGAAACCACTTCCACTCTTGAGTCAAAACCGTTTTGCGTCAGAGAGTCTCCCTAAACTCCCTCGTCGTTGCCCTCACGTTCCCCCACAAGGACGAAGGAGGTGGGGATTGGGTAGAGAGCATCATCGAACAAACATTCCTCACACGAGCGATAATTCGGGAAGTTTTGGGAAAATACAAAAAAAGGGCGAAATCTACCCCTAAGAAAAAAGAGCAGGAGAAAGCAAGGTGCTGTAGCCCCTTGCGAACACATCGGTCGGCAGAGCCGACCGAGAAAACGTGAGGAAAATCAATGGGTTCAGGGGTTGTCTGTACTAGACAGTGAAATACGTTAGGTGCTGTAACCGTTAATTTCACTGATTTAAGGTGCTGAAAAATCACTCAAAGCCCCTGAACTCAAGGGTTTTTATGGTGCTGTACAAGGTGCTATAGGAGCAAAATCAACGAAAAATGGAGGTAAAAGGAGAAAATCATGAAAAATGACAACAAAAACAGAGTGGTGGCATGGTTGCCACCCGAAATGATCCAAACGATGGAGCTCATCGAGAAGAATCAATCCATGAAAAACCACACGGAATTTGTGCAAAAGGCTGTGGATTTTTACATCGGATACCTCACTTGTCGAGGTGGCACTAGCTTTTTAACCGACAATGTTTTGAGTGCAATCAAGGGATCCATCCAAGCCACCGAGAACCGAACCTCTAGTAATCTCTTTCGTTTAGCTGTCGAAACCAGCATGATGATGCATCTCCTCGCCCTCACGTTGGATATTTCAGAGGAAGAACTCTATCAACTTCGAGGGCAGTGTGTCAAAGAGGTCAAGCAGACGAAGGGCAAGATTAAGATCGACGATGCCATCGAATTGCAGCAACAAGAGGATGACTGATGGCAAGACTTGTCATCAAAAACAGTTACATCAAAAGTGGGAAGTCGACCACTCATGCCACCAACCTCGTCAAGTATATCGCCACACGAGATGGGGTAGAAAAAATCCGAAACGGCAATCAACCAAAAACATCCAACCAAAAGAGCTTTATTCAAAAACTGCTCCGTGATTTTCCTGACAGCAAGCACTCCCATGAGTACCAAGATTATCTGGACAATCCCACTCGTGAAAATGCTTCGGAATTTATAGAAACCACATTGGAACAACAGGCACACACCCTCCTCGACAGCGAGAAATACCTCGACTACATCGCCAACCGACCACGAGTGGAGATCGTGGATGGACATGGGTTGTTCTCATCCTACGGTTCTGGGAAACTGGAACTTGCGAAAATTTCAAGAGAACTTGCCGACCACAAGGGCAACATCTGGACTCCGATCATTTCTCTAAAACGTGAAGATGCCGAGCGAATGGCTTGTAACAGTGCCGAACAGTGGAAGGCACTACTCAATGCCGAGGTGATGTCCATCGCTGAGAGTTTCAAAATTCATCCTGATAATTTTAAGTGGTATGCCGCCTTTCACAACGAAAGCCACCACCCCCACGTCCATTTTGTCTGCTACAGCACGAGGGAGCGAGAGGGATTTTTAACCAAAGAGGGTATCGAGAAAATGAAATCAACCCTCACAAATGCAATCTTCAAAGAGGAACTTCTCCCCCTCTACAACCTCAAAACAGAGCATCGAGATCAGCTTAAAAAGGAGGCGAAGGAGAGTCTGCGAACTCTGATGAGCGAGGTCAAACTAGATATGACCAGCCCAAAAATCGAACTCCTCATGGGGAAGCTCTCTCAAGAACTCCGAGCAACCAAAGGCAAAAAGCAGTATGGATACCTCCCACCAAGGCTGAAAAATTTGGTGGATAAAATCGTGGATCAGCTTGGAGCAATCCCCGAAGTCGAGCGAGCATATGACCTGTGGTGGGAGAGCAAAACCAAAATCGACCTCACATATTCGGATGATTTCCGTGAGAAACCGCCCCTCTCCAAGTGCAAAGACTTCAAATCTCTCAAGAACATGGTGATACAGGAGGGGGAGAAGTTCCAAGTGCTGATGGAGTCGGAACTTGACTTGCGAGACATTTTAGATCAAGAAGATGTCCCACTCGATAAAGGCAAAGCACTGTATTATTTTCAACAATCGGCAATCCAAGGCAACCAATCGGCACAATTTTATCTCGACAACTTCCACACAATTGGAGTGCCACCCGTGTCCGCCTTAGTGACACGACTCCTCAAACACCTCGAATCCATCTTCGAGAATACCCTCCCGATCAAGCACACTCCAACCAACCGTATCGACCGAAAGAGATTGCTCAAACTCGCTGAGAAAAAGGTGGCACAAGGACACAAACAAGATGATTTCAATCAACAAACTTATTATTAAGGAGAACTCATGCCATATTTTAACCATTTATACAAAGCCGATCCACACGAACTCCCCTCCAGAGCGAGGGTGGTTTATATGTACCTCAAGGACAGAACTGGAACAAACAGGGAGTGCTGGCCTGCGGTGAAAACGATTGGTAAGGACTTAGCACTCTCGGTGAGCACGGTCAGACGAGCACTCCACGACCTCGAATTAGCTGGGATTTTGGAAAAGCAGGCACGCTATCGTGAAAACGGTAGCCAAACGTCAAATCTGTTGAATTTGACGAGGTAGTGATTCATAAGGGAAACCCCCCTTTGAGAAAACACGAAATTCCCTCAAAGGGGGCGATCCCATCGTTCGGTGATAGTAGCCCCCTTTCACCATGACACCCCCATAATAACCCAGTTTAAGTTTCAACAGAGAGAGGGAATTTGGTACACACGGAACGTTATGGAGTAAGGCGATATAAAAATTTGATGTTGATTTCCCGAATCACTATGATAAGATGGAGAAAGAATGGAGGTGCTTTATGGAGTACGGATATGTGCGAGTGTCAACAAAGGAGCAGAACGAAATGAGACAACTGGTTGCAATGAAGGAGTTTGGAATTTTAGACGAAAATTTATTTCTGGATAAGCAAAGTGGCAAAGATTTCTCTCGCCCTGCCTATCAAAAATTAGTTAAGCGACTGGGTGAAAAGGACACAATCATCATAAAGAGCATTGACCGATTAGGTCGGAATTATGACGAAATTTTAGAGCAATGGCGCATTATTACAAAGGAAAAACGAGCATCTATTGTAGTTCTGGATATGCCATTACTCGACACAAGAGACGAAAACCGAGATTTAACTGGTATTTTTGTCGCTGACTTAGTCCTACAGATTCTGTGTTATGTAGCACAATCAGAGCGAGAGAATATTCGTCAGCGTCAGGCGGAAGGAATTGCTGTCGCTAAAGTGAACGGAGTTCGCTTCGGTCGCCCCAAGAGTGAACGCCCAGCTAACTTTAGTGAGATTTGCTGTCTATATCTAAATCAGGAAATAACAGCCACAGATGCCGCAGCCACACTAAATATTTCACGCACAACCTTTTCACGATGGTACAAGAATGAATTTTCCAATGAAATAACATAAAATGGAATAAAAACCAAAATAATGTTGTTTTTTGCGTCAAACTATGGTACAATGGAGGTAATCTATACTATGACCAAAAGGTATACTTTTTGGAACACTCACATCATGACGAAAAATCACACTTTTTCGACAATAATGTGGGTATTTTTTATGTTTTCAGCGAAAATCTTAACAGTCCGCAGAGTGACCAAAAAGTATAGATTTCATTCATCTGCACCAAAATTAAGGAGGAAACACACATGGAAACCAAGAACAAAGGAAGCCACGCAGAAGCTAAAACAGGCTTTGCTTCAATCGATCGCCCCCAAATGAAGTATTATCGTGAGGAACCTATCCGAAATTTCGATCGGGAACAAACCGTCTATGACTTGATTTTCAAGTCGAATTCTGGCAATATGCTATCTGAAGCCATAGGATATCTGGGTGATACCCTGAGCTTTCAAGAATTAAAGGATGCCGTAGACAAAACCGCTGAAGCTTATTACAATAGCGGTTTACGGCAAGGTGATGTGGTCACCATTATGATGATGAACACGCCTGAAGTTCCCATCATTTTTCTAGCTCTGAATAAAATCGGAGCCGTATCAAAATGGATTGATGCAGGGGTTTCACCAGAGGATTTATGCCACTACATCAACGAGCATCAGTGTAAAATGGCTGTGACACTAGATGCTGTTCTACTTAAAATAACTGCTATCCTTGATCAAACTTCTCTGGAAAAAGTCTTGGTCATTTCCCCAAAAGACTTTTTAAGCCCCAATAAAAATGCGTTAATAGGTGAGCATAATCCATCTAAAATCTCTGCAAAATATGTGTCATTTTATACTTTCATTCAGAACCAAGAAAATAAATCAGTCCCAGAATCTCAATATAAGGCATCCTTTGATAGAAACAGACTTTCTCTTATCATTCAATCTTCAGGTACCACAGGGAAATCTAAGCGGATTATGCACACTGATTATAGCTTCACTTCATTAGCGCATCAGGTTTCGTATTCTGACATTCCTTTTGTAGAAAAAAACACAATACTGGTAGTGTTGCCACCTTTTGTAGCTTTCGGTCTATGTAATTCCCTACTAATAGCGTTGTCTTTTGGGATGAAGGCGGAACTTTCACCTACTTTAGAGCCGAAAACAGTGTTTGATCAGTTAGGGAAATTTAATATTTGTTTTGGAGCTCCATTTCTTTACCGCTATTTAGTTGAGCATAATAAAGAAATTAATAGAGGAGATTTGAAAAAAGTAGATGTGCTATTTTCTGGTGGAGACAAACTTTCTATCGAAGAACTTAACGAGTTTAAAAGCCAGTTAAATCATGAACTTGTAAACGGTTGGGGAAACAACGAGGGATTGGGAGCGGTTACATTCAACCCCACAAAAGCCAATAAATTCGGAACAATTGGAATACCAAAATATGGCGATACCGTTATCGTTATCAATTCAGAAACTGGGGAAGAACTGAAGTATAACGAGGTGGGGGAACTTTGTTTCTGCTCCGACACGAGTTTCATGGGGTATGCTGGGGATGAAATAGGTGCAAAAGAAGTTCTTCGAGTACACGATGATGGAAAAACTTGGGTGCATACAGGGGACCTTGGAAGCATCGACGAAGAAGGATACATCACCCATTTGGGGCGAATCCAGAGAGTGATCGTACGAATGGGATTTAAAACATCTCCTTATACCATCGAAGATAAAATTTTAAGTCACCCAGATGTCAAAGAATGTGTTGTTGTTGGTGTCCCAGATAAGGCTGATGATTTTGTGCCAATGGTATTTTATTGCGTATCTGCAGGAAGTGACCCAAATAAGATTGAACAAGAGCTCATTCAGACTTATTGTAGTAAATTAACGGAATACCTAATTCCGAAATACTATCAATGTATGGAAGAGTTGCCTTATACAGCAAATAACAAGTACGACTTCAAGCTGTTGGAAGCAATGGGTGCTGAATACGTTGAGAACTTAGGATAAAAATGCAAAATATTCTACACGGAGAATATTGTCGCCAGATAAGTGCAATATTCTCCGTAGTAAGATTGTATCAATTCATAACATGAGGAGAGGCGGGTTTGCTTTGGGAAGTCATTTCATGTGTACATTAAAAGAAGATATTAAAAATTCCAGTAGCCATATCTTGGACTTTATGTTGGATACCTCGGTTGAGAGAGCGCTATCCAAAAAAGGAATTGCACCTCGGAAGTTGATCGGGAAACCAATGGGATACGCATTCGCTTCTACCACAAAATATAAGTTACACGTTGATTCGATTGAAAAAGTGCAAAAGGGATCAAAAGGAAAGATTTATGCAATCACACATAGACAGTCTGAAGATATCATTTTTGCCCCAAAACTAGTGCAAGGTGGTGGCTATTTCGTATTAGGAAATAAGTATCTATTCTTAGATACCACCAACGGATTTGCTGCGTGGGTTCATGGTGCAATATTCCTTGATAGAAAAGATAAGGAAAATCGAAAAGCAACTTACAATAAAATGAAGTTTGTA
The DNA here is from genome assembly GCA_044432785.1 of Eubacteriales bacterium. Classification (GTDB taxonomy): domain Bacteria; phylum Bacillota; class Clostridia; order Oscillospirales; family Oscillospiraceae; genus JAWXUK01. The sequence goes on from JAWXUK010000033.1 coordinate 6,538, forward strand.
CTGGAAAATGGTGGCAATATTATCATCTACCCTGAAGGATATTTCAATATTGTTGACGACGGACAGCCAGACGCAAACCATAATGCCGATGATCACAACTCGGAATCGTGGCTGATCCAAGATTTTAATATTGGTCTCTTTCGTTTGGCAAAAGAGGTAGGCTGTGATCTGATTCCTACTGTGTTGCACTATGATGAGATGAATGGTCTTCATTGCTATGCTAAGGTAGGACAGGCATTTTCCGTTGATAAAGAGGACGATTTATTTGAAAAGAAGCAAGAATTACTTGATATCATGCAAGGAATGTATTATGAACTAATGGAAAAATACTCCTTCTACAGGCGCAAAGATGTTGAAGTAGATGGGTTCACATTAAAAGAACATTGGGACAAATTGACTCGTGAATTATCGGCTGTCTGTTGTGTCGAGCGAACTGGATATCAGCTAGAGATGGACGATGAAAAACTAATCGGCAAAGCCCCCGTTCCAATCGGTGTTGTTACAAACGAGATGGCTTTTGAGCATCTGAAACACATTTCAATCACAAAAGCAAACTGCTTTTTGCTTAGAAAGTCGAGGATAGGATTACGATGATTAAATTAAAGACAATGATTAGGGATATCAAACATCTAAGCAGTCATTCGTTCAAATTTCTTTTGAGTGATAGTGTTGAAGAAACCCTCTCAAAAAAAAGCATTAAAATCCGAAAATTTACCTCGAAACACTTGAGTTCATTGTTTTCAAAAACTCTCATTTATAAATTTAAAGTAGAGTCTAGGGGCAACCTACCCCCAAATTCTGGACTCGGTCGAATTTATGCTTTTAATCACCATCAGTCAGATGATGCCGTATTAGCGGTTAGACTTGTAGATGAAGGAGGATATCTTATTGCTGCAAGCGAAGATCCATACCCTCTATTTGAAACAGAATCAATTTTAGCTATGTGGACATTAGGGTTGATATGCGTCGATAGAGGACGGAAAACTGGGAGAAAAGCGACGTATGATAAAATGAAGTTCGTACTCGAGAATGGTGGAAATATCATCATATTTCCCGAAGGTTATTATAATCTTGGGGATGATGGCGAGCGAACGGAACGTCATGGTGCTGATGGTCATAATTCAGATTCATGGTTATTCCAAGAACCTAGTATCGGCATTTTTAACATAGCTCAAGAGCTAGGATGTGAAATCGTACCATCTGTGTTACATTATGAGGATGTGAAGGAAAAGGTTTGTTATGGACGTTTAGGGCAACCTATTCAAGTTTCACGAGATGATGATATATTCAAGAAAAAGGATGAGTATGTCGAAGCCATGCAAGGAATGCTCTTTGAACTTATTGAAAAATATTCATTTTTTGAGAGAAAAGATTTAGAGGAGAAAATAGGTTCGCTAAAAGAACATTATCTGGAGCATTCGGAGTCAATCGTATCCGCATTTGCAGATCGCAAGTCTGGATTTCGCATTGATTTAGAATCTGAAAAATTGATTGCTAAAGCACCTGTCATGAAACCTGTTACGACCAATAAAGAGGCTTTTGAGCATCTGGGATTACTTAATTATACAGTTAAAACTGCTTTTCTACTGTCTCGAAGGACAAGTGGACTCAACGAATTTGATAGGCTTAGCTGAATAATCACTGTAGCAGAACAAATTATTCTCACAATCATGGATTTAGGTAGGTACTTAGCATGAAACTCATTTTAATCGATATTGATGACACAATAACAGAGGAAACAGAATTTCTAACAAAATATGCACCTAACTTTTTGAAGGAAAAATTCAACTTATCTGGTGAAATTTCAAACGAATCAGGCTACGATCTAGTGGAAAAATATGGGTTAGTATCTCAATTAATTGCAAAAAACGTGCCAGAAACTGTTGCATTACAGCAAGCAAACAAAATAAACCAAATGTTTTGGAATACGTATTTTCTAAAATATATGTTTTACCCTTTAAAATCAGACAGCAAAGAAATAATAGATTATTTTCACAAACATGACTATCTTATCTATTTTGTCTCATTGCGAGGAAAAAAAACCACAAAACAAGAAAATTTTAGGCAAAAAATAACAAGGACCCTAATAGTACCTTTTTTAACTTTTTGTCAACTTAAATGCAACAGGATCAAGTTCAGTAAAATCATTATGGTTGAAAACGAGCAAGAAAAAGGAATAGTGCTTGAAAAACTAAAGCCTCGTATTTTTTTCGATGATAGCATAAAAGTAATCGAATCTTTAGAGGATACAGGAACTACGAAAATAGTGTGCGTGACCGCTCCGCACAATAGACAGCACGATTTCTCGAAAAATGTATTAAGATTGAACTTTACAAGCGAGGAAATTGCTATAAATAGTCGTTCTCTAAGAATAAAAGAGAAATTTGTTGCTCCGAACACTACAAAATTACGGATAATTAAAAAATTCACAAACTTCAATTACTATTTCTACAGAATTCTCACTAAAAAATACTTCACCAAGCGACTAAAACCGCTTGTTTTCGATGATTTCAATGTCCGTTCAACCACTTGTTCAATCGTATATTATAGCAATCACCGCAATGTAAAAGATCCAATAGTGTTCTTCACACAACTTAAAACACCTACTCACTTCATGGCACTAAAAAGAATGTTTGAATTTGGTGATAATATGTTTGGCGATGGTTGTGTATTCGGCGCACAATTAACAACTTATTTTGTTAAGGTACTCGGTGCCTTGCCGATTGCCCGCACTACTGACCTGAATTTTTTAAGCACAACACTTACTACTTTGAAAAAGTCCCATATCCTGATTGAAAATCGTGCTTCAATGGTGATTTTCCCAGAGGGAACAATAAATAGAAATCCCGAACAAGATGGTCAGCTCTTAAAATTCAAATCTAATAAAGTCTTCGAGTTAGTTCATCAAGGAAAAGCACTCGCTGTTCCTACCGCCATAAGTTGGGTACCAAGTAATTATAATCTGGAGCATTCGGTCATTATAAGATTTATGGAACCAATTGACACTTCTTTTCTGACAGTGAACGAAATTAAAGAAATATGCAACAATGCAATTGAAATAGGTCTACTAGAAAACGAAAAACTTATCGAAAATATGAAATCAAACTCCAGAAAGTAAAGATTTAATTTGACAATCGCTTTGCACTAAATGCAGTCAAGGGTTAGGAGGGAGTTCACGAATGAAAAAGGTGTTATCTGTTCTAGACGATTTGTGCCATCAGAGGTCACATTCACTTGAATTTTTATTCAGTGATGCTGTGGAGGATTCTGTATCCACAAAGGGAATCAAAAGGAGAAAACCATTTTCAAGCACATTAGCATTTGCCTTTCGCTGTTCCTCAGCATGGAAACTTCGAATCATATCAAAAGAACCACTTCCAAAAATCAATGCGAAGGGACGTATCTACGTATTTAATCATAGGCAGCCTGATGATGTTCTGTTCTCTTGTAGCTTGGTAGATCAAGGTGGGTTTATGGTGATTGGGAATAAGTATTCCATTTTAGAGGAACTTACCGCATTCACTGCGTGGATGCACGGTGTGATAGCTGTAGACAGAAGTCGTAAAGAAAATAGAGCCGCAGCTTATCAAAAAATGAAATTTGTCCTTGAACATGGAGGCAATATCATTTTATTTCCTGAAGGTTATCTAAATATTTTAGATGATGGATTAACCAAAGCAGGAATCGGTGCCGATGGGCATAATTCAGAGACGTGGCTCATCCAAGATTTCAATATCGGGGTGTTCCGTCTTGCACAAGAAACCGGTTGTGAAATTGTGCCGACGATTTTCCACTATGATGAGATCGGGAAAAAAACTTGCTACGCAAAGAGAAGTTCACCGATCAAAGTGCAAAATGATGATGATTTATTCAGAAAAAAAGATGAACTCATGGATATTATGCGTGGAGAATTGTACGAACTTATGGAAACATATTCTGCTTATAAACGAGAAGTTCTTGAGCAAAATGGGGTATCAATTAAAACACAATGGGAAATCGTCATAGCTGAAATTCTAGATTACTTTGAAATAAAACGGTTGTCCTATAGGCTAAACATGGACGAGGATAGATTAGTAGGGAAAGCACCAGTAAAGTCTCCTATCCTTCCAAACGAAGAAGCCTTTGAACACTTACAAAATCTTAATTATACAAAGGAAAATGTATTTCTTTTGTCAAAAAGAAATACGGGGTAGTCTAGTCAGGAAAATCAGAAAGAAGGCGAACGGGCTTCTTCAATTTTAGAAGTAACGTTTTCGTGAGATTTTAGGAGAACATGAAAAAAATTTTAATTGTACATGGGTTATGTCATTCAGCAGAGCGCTATTTTGAATTAGCTAAACAAATGACCGAATGTGGATACGAGGTTTCAGTTGTGGATTTGCCCGGCTTTGGGAAACATAAATACGATGGGGATATATCTAAGGTGGAGCAGTTCCAGATTGAATACCTCAGGGGGGTACTGACAGAGGATCGGTACGATTATGCTGTAGGACATTCTTGGGGTGCTCGTTTGTTGCTACAAGCACTAGAAACATTTGAAATACAACCAGTTTTGATACTTTTGAATCCAGTTTATGCCTTTAGCAAAAATTTGCAATATCTTCATCATTTGAAATTTTTGATTCGAGCACACTATTATTGGACGTGCAGATTTCCACTCTTCCTTAGCAAACCTGTTATCAAGATGGTTGCTCTTGCCTATGTCAACAGGTGGTCAGATATTGATGATATCCTTGTAAACGATTATCTTACTGCAAATCCCAATGTTGCAACTGAAATTCTTTTTGAAATATCAAGGTCATCGATAAAAGTTGATAAAAATAACTACAGAAAATTGGTCCTTATCTATTCAGATAAAGACCGTGTCCTATCACAAGATAGCTATAATACCTTAATTCATGAATTAGAACCAGAAATATATTTGATTAAAGGAAAGGGGCATACGCTTGTTTTAGAAGATTTAACCGCTTTGACAGCACAATTAAAGCAGATCTGTCAAGAATAGACTGAAAATCCCAGACTGAAATTTTTGCACCTAATAATATTCGTAAAGCAATATAACCCTTTCACTCTCTTGGTGACAACGCCAACAAATTATGATACAATAAAGTATCTAAGATTGGAGGCGTTCCCTTGAATTTAACCGAATACAACGAAGTCGCAACCCTCTCATACCTTGAATACTGTGACTATTTACAGGAAAAGCATGGGGTTGGCAAGTATGATTTCATGACAAAATCGTGGAATAAGAATTCTAAAAGCACACGCACGAAAGAGGGGCTGATCGCTCATCATAAGTTTGAGGACCATGCCATCATGCTATCCACCAAGGAATTTGCGATGCAATGCCCATTCGAGTGGCAACTGGCTGAAAACCTTATCTATTGTGACTACCTCGAACATCTTTTGCTTCATGTCCTCATTTGCGAATCGCCGATTGAAGAAGAAACCTTCGGTACTGTTGGGGTTGGAGGAGTGATGAACTTCATTGCTCCTGAATTAAACGACCTCTACAGTGGGTGGCAAACCAACCAGCCGTGGAGAGCGAACTGCCACGAACTTGTCGCAGAGGACAAAGCTGTCTATCTGGAAATTATCAAGAGATTTAAGGCAAACTGTCGCCATTACCCCTGCTATGAGGAAGAAAAGCTCTATCGTAGCTTTAACGAAACCTTCGGGTTGTGGTCTAGCGATCAAAATTCAGCCATTTACAAAGAACTCAAGGCTCTATAAGAAAAGCAAGAAACCGTATTCAAATAGATCACGGTTTCTTGCTTTTTGCTTGTCATTCGTCGAAATCTGGTGTATAATGGAAATAACTGTGAAAGTGAGGTAGCAATTTATGGATTTACAACAACAAGGCTCGTTTATTTGGTCGGTGGCAGATATTTTGCGTGGACGGTTTAAGCAACACGAAAATGGTGGCATCATCTTGCCGTTCACCGTTTTACGTCGATTTGACTGTATTCTAGCCCCACACAAACAAACCATCTTAGATTTGAACAAAACCCTCACGATTGATAACAAACTCCCTATTTTTCAGCGCAAGACAGGTCTCGACTTCTACAATACCAGTCTGTTTGACTTCGATAAATTGGTGGATGATAGCACGAACCTCGAAGCCAACCTATACGACTACATCAACGGATACTCCGAAAATATCATCGAAATTATGGAGCATTTCGACTTTTTCGCTGTGATCAAGAACCTTGCCAAAGCCGACCTCCTCTACCCCGTGGTGCAACGATTTTCGGAGATTGACATCGACGATAAATCCATCGACAACCTCGGTATGGGGTATATCTTCGAGGAATTGGTGCGAAAATTCTCCGAGCAATCCAACGATACCGCAGGACAACACTTCACCCCTCGTGAGGTCATCGAGTTGATGGTTGACCTCTTGCTTGAACCTGATAGCGAGCTGTTGCAAGATGATAACCGAGTTGTCACAATGTTTGATCCCTGCTGTGGAACGGGGGGGATGCTATCGGTCGGTCAAAATCGTATCCGTGATATCAGCAAAGAAATCACGGTCATTCCGTATGGACAAGAACTAAACCCCTCAACATTTGCCACTTGCTGTGCCGATATGATCCTCAAAGGCAATAAATCAAGCAAAATCCACTTCGGAAACAGCTTGACTCAAGATGGTTTCCCTTCCGAGCATTATGACTATATGCTCTCGAACCCTCCTTTTGGTGTGGATTGGAAGCTAGATAAACAATTTATGACCGATGAAGCCGAAAATATGGGGTTTTCTGGACGGTTTGGAGCAGGTTTGCCACGAGTTTCCGACGGTTCTCTCCTGTTTTTGCAACACATGATGTCAAAGATGACAGACCAGAAGAAAGGGGGCAGTCGTATTGCCGTCGTCTTTAATGGATCCCCCTTGTTTACTGGTGATGCTGGCTCTGGCGAGAGCAATATCCGTCAATATGTCATCGAAAATGATCTGCTAGAAGCGGTTATCGGCCTCCCTAATCAACTTTTTTATAATACGGGTATCGCTACTTATATTTGGGTGCTATCCAATCGCAAAGAGCAACGTCGCAAAGGGAAAATCCGTCTGGTCAATGGGGTGAACTTCTTCGAGAAAATGCGGAAATCTTTAGGGGACAAACGCAATCTCATCTCTGATAGTAACCGTGCCGAGATTGTCAAGCTCTATAGCCAGTACGAGGATAGCAAGAATTATAAGGACTTTTTCAACGAGGACTTTGGGTATACCAAAATCACGGTGGAGCGCCCCCTTTATGATGAAAATGGCGAGATTGTCACCGATAAAAAGGGCAATCCCAAACCAGATCCTAAACTGCGTGACACCGAATCCGTCCCACTGACCGAGGATATTGAGGAATATTTCAAGCGAGAGGTTCTCCCTCACGTTCCCGATGCTTGGATCGACGAGAAAAAGCACAAAGTGGGGTATGAAATTCCATTCACACGGCATTTTTATGAGTTTACCCCACTGCGTTCTAGTGGGGATATTATGGAGGAGATTCGAGCCTTAGAGGAGAGAATTTCCAAGAATTTATGGGAGGTATTCAGATGATGCGCGAGGAATTAAAACAAGACGAATATTTTGTAGCATTTCTAGATATTTTGGGGTATTCTAATAAATTAAAAAAACTTTCTGATAGTGATGCTGATATTTACTTAGAGAATATTAGAGAGATCTTGACATCAAAGCACTTAGAACGCCTAAAGAAAAGTATAACACGAGATTTCAGTTTCAAATCTATGGATCTAGCTGAATTTGAATTCAGATTATTCTCCGATAATATTTTGATATTCATAAAAAAAACGTCAGATAACAATGATAATTTGAGGAATTGCTTTGCACTTTTGAAAATTGTGATGAGTATACAAAAGTACGCTTTCACGAAAAAGCATATACTATTGAGAGGCGGGATAGCATCGGGATTATTTAAACCTGAACAAGATTTTGTGTTTGGAAAAGCTTTGATTAGAGCCTATGAATTGGAACAGCTGGCGATTTATCCAAGAATAATACTAGAAAAAACTGAAGTGGACTTTTTAGTGAACACAATAAGCGAACTCAAAGATATTAATGAGAAGCAAACACTGGAATCTCTCTTAACTGATCTTGTTGTCCTCGATAATGAGACATATTTCCTGAATTTTTTCTCTGGTCTTTTTATCAACCATGACGAAAATGCCAAGTTTTCAAATATTTTCACAAGTAGAGTAGTTGTTTCGAAATCTCATAATGCTCATTATACCAACGTAGATAAAAATATATTGATATCTATGTGCAAAGAAAATGGACATTACGATAATTTACAACAAGAGAGCGTAAGTTCACGAAATAAGACAATTCAAAAACTTTTATGGCTGCTCGAATATTATAACATTTGTTGTTTAACGTCAATAAAAAGGATTAACTTGAAAGTAAATTACCAAATAATCAACGACCCCATCCACCATCTCCCCAAAATTGTCCTGCTA
>JAWXUK010000034.1:0-14486 GCA_044432785.1 Eubacteriales bacterium
GTGATCAGCAGTCCATGTCGCCCAATAAAGCCCATATTTGCTTTATATCCTGCCTTTGTATAGTCGATACTCCCACCTACACTGTGATTGGGGGCTGCGCCAAAATCTTTGCCTCGGAGCAGTTTTGTCAGCTCAATGGCTGCCGCTCCAGTATCTGCATAGGCGCCATAGACCTCCATCAAACAGGCAGCATCAGGAAAGGTTTCGGATAAAAAGCTCTCCTTATCCATATGCATTGACATCACAATCACGTTTTGATAAGGAAGCCCACAACCACGAAAAATCTCTTTCGTGGTGAGGGTGGCAACCCCCCAACTATCCATACCTAGTGTGTTACAAATATAGTCATCAATCTCTGCAAATTCTTCTGCAGATACGGTCGTTTTGTAGTCTTTGGCTGTGTCATGAGCACGAATTATTTTGGATGTTTCGAAAATGGAGTCATACATCCGTTTGAGACAATTTCTCTCCTGTAGCAATACCTTTGTATCTTTTAGCTTGAACTTATGATAAGGAAAATAACCGATTGCCTTTGCCTCATCACTTGCCTGAACAGTTGCAATCTCGTTGAGGGCTTTCACTTGAAGCCCAGTGATAATTTGATCTAATAAAGCCATACTCCAGTCCCAACCTATCTCAAAAATTACACAAGCAGTTGAAAAATCCGACAACGTGTTGTATAATCAAAGTATAGCAAAGATTCTAAGAGAGTTCAACCAACAATCTTAGTCGAAGTGTGGGAAAAGGAGCAATTATGTTAAAAAAAGAGTTAACACAAGGGAGAATTTTAGAAGCATTTTGGAATCTATACGAGACCACAGAGTTTCACAAAATCTCTGTCACTGGGGTATGTAAAGCTGCTGGCATCAACAGAAGCACATTTTATGAGTATTTTGTGGATATCTACCAGTTGCTGGATACCGCTGAAAATAGCATCTTTCCACCCAAGGAAATTGCCCCATTTTTTGATTCAAGCAAGAAGCAGACCTATTTTGATATCGAGAAAAACTTGATTCTGATTCAAGAACAAAAACATCACCTTAGCATCCTGTTCACAAATGAAAATAACAGGTTTCGATCGAAATTCATTGACTATATCCGTCCTATTGTATCATCTCTGATGACCAAGGAGGAAATCGACAAAAACTCTATTTATGCGATGGAGTACACCTTATGGGGGATTCTAGGCGCCTTTGAATGTCACATTAAAACCTGTGATGATAACCCATCTGAAGATAAATTCCTTAAAATCTTGATTCAATTAGTGGAAAAAACACATTACTAGAATCCACAAAAAGCTAGTTAAAATAGTCCTCTTTTTCTGCAATCAACCGGCGAAAGGAGTGAACCCCATACTGAACGTGTTCATGATAGATGGATTTTAATTTTGGTAAATCTTTTTCCTCTAGGGCGTCCATGATCTCACAGTGATGCTCGTAGAGCTCGGATAGCTCCTCTTCGGTGTTGAATTGTGCGCAAATCATGTCATATCGGATGAAGTTTGGCATCATTTTGATGATCATATCCAATGTTTCGGTCTGGTTCATAAATTGGAACATAGCCACGTGAAATTCATAATCGAGGTCGTAAAACTGCAAAGCACGTTCTGTGAGGGGGAGTTCTGTATTTTTGATGAGTTTATCTTGTTTTAAGAGGCAGAGTTTCAAGATGGTCAATCCCTCTTCTGTCAAATGAGGGAGCAAATCCTCCACGAGACCGATCTCGAGCTTTTCCCGAATATACACGAATTTCGAGATTTCTTTGACGTTAATTGCCGTGACAACCGTACCTTTATTGGGAATAACCCTGATCAGCCCCTCGATTTCAAGTCGTTTGAAGACCTCTCGAATGGGAGTGCGTGAGATCTGAAACCGTTCTGTCATCTCGATTTCCCCGATCATTGTGCCAGGAATGAGGGTTAAATTTATAATTTCCTCTCGCAAAATGTGATAGATTTCTTGCGCCTTGAAAGGATTTTTTTTCGGTTGAATTGGCAAAAGGCATCACTCCTTGTTGTTTTTTGTTTTATGTTGTCTCACTTTAGTATAGCAAATTCAAACGAAAAAAGCAAGTGAAAAGCAAAAATTCATTGTATACAGGTTATTTAGTGTATTATCGCTGTTATAACATTTAATCTTCAGAATATTCTGTTCAATTTAACCAAATTTATACATCGTCAACTGGTTAATTTGACAAAAATGATAAATATTTCAAAATTTCTCTTGTATACAGGTTGTTCCTGTGGTATAGTTGACTTATCAAATCTTTGCTTAGCAATATGACAGAGATGATGCGCATCCAAGATAGTTTGCGCTACCAATGAGCCGGAATGGCGTCAAGATGAACAGAAAATAAGTATTTTCACGTCGACTTGACCTGTATCCCGACATTGGTGAATTGAAAGGAGACTTATCAGATGGAAAACACAACAATGACCTACAACAGAGCGAAAATTTGGCAAATGGCATTCTTTGCGATGAACAATACTGCGACAAACCTCTTTATGTTCTTCATGATGTCCATCAGTTATTATGCCACTGGTGTGGCAGGACTGGGGCTGGTTGCAGTCTCTGCTGTCATCACTGGAATGCGGATGTTCGACGGCATTACCGACCCCATTATCGGTTACATTATCGACAGAACCGACGGGAAATTCGGTAAATTTCGTCCTATGATGTTGATTGGGTACGTCATCCTCACCATTAGCACCCTACTTTTGGTACATACCGTTCATTTGGTGCCCGAGGGTTCGAGAATGATTTATTTCATCTTTATTCATGCTATTTACGTCATCGGCTACACCTTCCAAACAGCTTGTACAAAGGGTGGTCAGGCATGTATTACCAACGATCCAAAACAGCGCCCCACCTTTAGTTTGTATGACGGAATATTCAATACCATTCTCTTTGCAGTGGTACCACTCTTTGTTTATAACAGCTTGGTGCCAAAACACACCATCGTGGATGCAGCAGGAGAGGTGACCTTGAGTGGACTCAATAACCTCGCATTCCACCAAGAATTTTTAACCATCATGATCATCGCAGCTGGTATCATGACCACTCTCGCCATGATTGGTATTTCTGGAAAAGACAAAAAAGAATTTTTCGGACTGGGCGAGCAAAGCGAAAAAGTGGCACTGAAAGATTACCTCGACGTTGTCAAAAACAATCGTGCCATCCAAACCCTGATTTTGGCAGCATCCACCGATAAATTGGCAAGTTCCACCATGAGAAGTTCTGCGGTTGGTATCGTGATCTTTGGTGTGGTGGGCGCAAATACCACCTTCTTTGGAACCCTTGGCATGATCACCATGATCCCTAGCGTACTGGTCTTAGCGGTTGGCATTATGTATGCTCGCAAATTAGGGCAAAAACAGGCTCTTGTGTTCTTTACTTGGGCGGCAATCGCTGCAGCTCTGGTCATGTCTGCGATGGTTTGGTTTGGTCCCATGGACACCATTAGCATCGAATCTCCAAACTTCTTTACCCTTGCGTTAATCCTAGTCTACATACTGATTATGGGATTCCAAAACGTCTCGGGAAGCATTACCATTCCTATGATTGCCGACTGTGCCGACTACGAGACCTATCGCTCGAGACGCTATATCCCTGGCATGATGGGTACCCTATTCTCCTTCGTAGATAAAATGATTTCTTCCTTAGCGACCACCATTGTGGGACTTAGCTTCGCCTCCATTGGCTTCGTGGATTCCCTCCCCACCTTCGAGAGTGCCTACTCCACAGAACTTAAGGCGATTGGTCTCTTCCTGTTTATGGGAATGCCAATCCTGGGCTGGCTCGCTTCCCTCATTGGAATGAGATATTATCCCCTTACTGCAGAAAAAATGGCAGAAATTCAGTCCACCATTGCAGAAATCAAAGCAAATAGTGGAGCCCCCGTAGAAGTCGCAACTGTGGCAGAGTCCACTGAAACAGAATAAGATTGCAAAAGCACTGCAAAACTGGTATCATTTTTTGAGCAAAAATTTGTTCTAGCTCTCACATTTTTGGGAGCTAGAACAAATCCATATACCGAGAAAACAAAAAGTTGAAAACAACATAAATTTGGAGGATATTATGAGAAAAATCACAAAAATCAACGACAACTGGCAATTTTCCACCGATCACAAAAACTTCACAAATGTGACACTCCCCCATACATGGAATAACCTAGACGGACAGGATGGAGGAGGAGACTATCTGCGTCAAACCTGTTATTATCAGCGAAAATGGAGCATCACTAAGGGAGAAAATAAAGTGTTTTTGCAATTTGAAGGGGTCAACCACATCGCAGAGGTCACCTTTAATGGTACATTTTTAGGGGAGCACAGAGGTGGATTTTCTACCTTCCGTTTCGAGATTACAGATTTGATCAAAAATGGAGAAAACCTCCTAGAAGTGTCGGCAAATAACTCGGAATCCATCCCAGTCTACCCTCAACAGGCAGATTTCACCTTCTTTGGGGGAATTTATCGAGATGTCAGTCTCATCGAGGTGGGATACGCCCACTTTGATCTCGAATTTTACGGCTCTAACGGCGTATATATCACCCCAAAAGTTGTGGGAAATACCGCAGAAATTGCAGTTTTGAGCTACCTCAAAGGAGAGGTGACAGGGGCAGATGTCACCATCCAAATTCAAGATGGATCTGGGAACATCGTGGCAAGCGTGTCCAATCCTGCGAGCAAAAAATTAGAGCAATCCCTCGTGATTTCCGATCCTATTTTGTGGAATGGACGCAAAAAAGGCAAGGAGAGCGCTCATCTCTACACCTTGAATATCGAAATTAAAAAAGAAAATGTGGTTACCGATCGCCAATCCATTCCCTTTGGGGTTCGTTCGTTTGAGGTGGACAAGGACAGAGGGTACCTTCTCAATGGGGAGGATTATTCCCTTCATGGGGTGTCACGTCATCAATGTCGACAAGACAAAGGTTGGGCAATTTCCCATGCCGACCAAGACCAAGACATGGCGCTCATAAGCGAGTTAGGAGCAAACACCATCCGATTGGCACACTATCAACACAGCCAATATTTCTATGATTTATGCGATCAAGAGGGCATGGTTGTCTGGGCTGAAATCCCCTTTATCACGGTCTTTATCGAGTCCCAAGAGGCGACAGACAACACAAAAACCCAAATGCACGAGCTCATTTTGCAAAATTATAACCATCCATCGGTCTGTTTCTGGGGAATTTCCAACGAAGTGACCTTAGCAGGCGAAACCCCTGAACTGGTGCAAGCCCAAAAAGATTTGGTGGAAATCATCAAATCCTACGATCAAACACGTCTCTCTGCCCTTGCCAATATCACATTTGTGGGGATGGACTCCCCCCAAAATTTCCTCACCGATATCATTGGATACAATCATTATTTCGGCTGGTATGGTGGCGATCTGACCGAAAACGAGAAGTGGATCGACACCTTCCACGAAAAATATCCTGATCGTCCCCTCGCCATCACAGAATACGGTGCAGAAGGGATCATGACACTACACACCGAAAACCCTGTCTGCCGTGATTACACCGAAGAATATCACGCTGTCTACCACGAGCATATGCTAAACATTTTCCAAACACGTCCTTTCCTGTGGGGGACCTATCAGTGGAATATGTTCGATTTTGCAGCCGATGCACGGGATGAAGGTGGTGTGGTTGGCAGAAATAACAAGGGGCTTGTCAGTTTCGACCGTAACGTGAAAAAAGATGCGTTTTACCTCTATAAAGCATATTGGAATCAACACGACCCATTTGTCCACCTCTGTGGCAGAAGATTCGTGGATCGAGTCGATATGACCACAATCAAGGTCTATTCCAACCAATCCGAGGTGGAACTGCAAGTCAATGGAGCCACCATTGCCACTCAAACAGGAGACAAAATCTTCCGATTTGAAGGGGTCAAACTCCAACAAGGGGAGAACATCGTTGTTGCGAAATCCAAGGATAGTAGCGACGAAATCACCATCCGTGGGGTGGATACCCCCAATCAATCCTACATCTTGCCAGTAGACGAAGAGGAGGCTTCCGATAAATCAGAGGGGGCGAAAAACTGGTTCCTCGAGTTACAAGCAAAAGTGAGTGGAACAGGGGAAATGACCTATAATGAGGGGTATTTCTCTCTAAAAGATAAGGTGAGCGATCTTTTGGCACACCCAGAAGCAGGGGCAGTGATCACAGGACTTCTCGCCAATGCCCAAGGAGGGGTGAAGCTGAGCGAAGGCACCATGAAAATGATCGCTGAAATGCAGATGGAGATGGTGCTTCAGTTGGCGGGTGGAAAGCTACCTCCAGATGCCCCTTATTGCCTCAACCAAAGTTTGCAAGTAATCAAAAAATAGATAGAAATCTGCGAGAGCTGTAATCAAACACAACTATGAGAGAGCTATTCTACAAAATTGCAGATTCCGTGGATAAAGGGAATACCCAGAGGACACGGAAGTTCTAAGCGAAATTATCGAGGGTATTTGTTTCACAATTTCAAAGGTTATTTATAGGTTTCATAAGTCGAAAAACTCACTTCTTTTCCATACAAAGGTATCGAAAAGGAGTGAGTTTTTTTGACGTGGGGCGCTATGGATTCTTTACCAGTTCAACAATTTTGTTAAACTTACTCGGATTCATTTTCCCACTCAACAAGAGCAACATAAAGATAATAATAGGGTGCTTCAAGGTCTAGTTCCACAGAAGTGATCCCATTTTTCACATCAAAACCAAAGTTTTGACCCACTATCTCAACAATATCGTGGGTTTGTATCGAAGCGGATTGCTCTGTGAACGTGAGCGTAGAACCGAGCTGTGGTACCAAATCAAAGCCATTTGTGGTTATGTCGCTACCTTTATAATAGTGATTGTAGCTTGCTCCTTTGTTTGCCTGAGCCACGATTTCCACAGAACCACCACTTGGAATGCTCACTTCAAATTCTGCGTAAAATAACCTGTTCACTGACATAACAACCGTAAATAATTCCTCTAACATCCCCGGTTGGAAATAATTCCCCTCTTCGGGTTGTAACATTTGATAGTTTTCTAAAACATTAGCAATTAGCTGGAGAAATTGTTCCTGTGATATGAGGGAAAAGATTTCTTCTGGAATGGTATAATAGGAATCCTTTCGCATCATTTCCGCAAAAATTTCTTGCAACACCTCGGATAAGGTGGTTTCTTCACGCATGATGGTGGCTGTGGGGCTGTCAATCTTGTCTTTTGGGTCATATCCACCTGTTTGATAGCCTTGCGCAGTGATATCTACCTCTTCCCCTAGCACAATATAATAACGTGTTTCTTCGAATCCTGATTCATCAGGCTCTGGAATGGAATAGGAATTCATTTGCTCCCCTGTGTCCTCGTTCCAACTTCCACCGTGAAATCCGTGGGTGAAAATAACCGTTTTCTCTGTGTTAATGGTGGCAGAAACGGCTAAAGTGGGGTTTGTCCCTTCCTCAAAATCTGCTTGATGATCTGTAAATTTGTGGACAGTGACAGGAATATCCAAGGAAACTCCCGTTGTATCGGAAAAAATATGACCATTTTCTAAGAAAGCAACGTAATCTTCAAGAGAGTTTGCGTAAAACGACGAAGGGAAGTCCTCTTCATAATAACTTTCACTATCCCCTAATCTAAGGTGACTTTCCACTTCTTTTCCGTCAACCTGAATGGTTGGTAACTGGTTTTTCTCATTTTTCAAAGTAGCAGTGATAGGATAGCGAAAAGTCACAGTTTCCTCCTGATTTCCTTGATTTTCCACCAGATAAGTGTCCGTGATGATGGCTTCTTTTTTGGAACGACTGACAACATTTTCGCTACCATCTTCCCAAATTTGAGTTTCTTCACTGGGTAAATAGGGCGAAAAATCGTAATTTATCTCTCTAATTGCCGAAATATTCTCATTTTCACCCTCCATGGTCAAAGGAAAGACAGGTCCTGCATAAGACATAAAGGATTGTATTTCATTTCCAGAACCCCCACTGCCATTTCCAGAACTTGCTCCCTGAAATCCACCATTCTGCCAAAGGTAGGTTCCAATCCCGACAACCAATCCAAGACTTGCTGCCATTGCCGTGTATTGCTTCCAGTTTATCGTCTTATTGGGAGTATTCGCTTTATAATTGATTGCTTCTTCCACAAATTCATCAGAAATTCCAGTGATTGCGTCATAAATTTTCATAAGTCATACCCCTCCTTGATCAGTTTTTGTTTCAGCTTTTGTCGAAGTCTGTACAGTTTAGAAGAAATCTTGTTTTGATCCATCGCCATTAAAACAGACAATTCTTCCAAATTTTGGTCGAAAAAGTATCGTTTCACAAAGAGAACCATGTCTTCGTAGGGGAGTTTCTCTAAAAATTGGTTGATGTTTGCTGTCAACTCTTGTAAAAGCAAGCTATCGTCTATCGCTGACTTTTCTGGTTCGAGTTCCGTGAGTTCCAACAGAATCCCTTCTCTTTTCTTGGCTGTGGACTTCCGAACCCGTGAAATGGCGAGATTTCGAGTGATTCGACAGAGAAAAGCCGTCAAACTGTCTGGTTTTTGGGGTGGCATCGCTGACCACGCACCTTGATAGCTATCGTTGACCACTTCTTCGCTGTCCTCACGACTGTGAAGCACACCTTTCGCCACGGAATACAGAAGTTTTCCATATTTGCTCGCAGTTTCTGTGATAGCGATCTCATTTCGCTGATGGTATAGATGTATAATCTCTTGATCTTCCATGTCCATTCCTCCCTTCACCCTATATGTCGCAAAAACTTTGAGAATATTCGCAGTTTTGAAAAAATTATCTTTTTTAGAATATCACATAATCGACGATAATACAAGTGAGGATAGATCTGCCACCACTAGAATTGGGAGAATCTTGGTTTTCTCACTCAAGCACTCCGAACCCTTGATTTTCCGATAAAACTATGGTATAATATCCCTAAGAATCGATTTTTTGATGAGTAGGAGTGAATATTGTGCTAGAAAATAAATTAGGCTTGCAATCCCAAGCCGAGCTTGCCGTAGAGGAAGAGCGTAGAAGCAAAATCAGAGCCACCAAGCTATTTGACGAGCATCGCTTAGATAACATTGAAATTGGTACCTTTGCAGGGCTTGCCCAAATTCATGGCTATTTATTTGAAGAAATTTACGATTTTGCAGGGAAAATGCGTACCGTGAACATGGCAAAAGGAAATTTTCGTTTTGCGCCCTTGATGTATCTTGAAGTTTCCCTTCAAAATATCGATAAAATGCCCCAAACCACCTTTGATGAAATTATTGAAAAATACGTCGAAATGAACATTGCCCACCCTTTTCGAGAGGGAAATGGTCGTAGCACCCGAATTTGGCTTGATTTAATTCTGAAACACAGCCTAAAAACCGTGGTGGACTGGAGCAAAGTGGATAAAAATGACTATCTCCTTGCCATGGAGCGAAGCCCCATCAAAGATGTGGAAATAAAAGTCCTTCTCAAAAACGCCCTAACTTCCGAGGTTGACAATCGTGATCTCTATGTGAAAGGGATTGACGCTAGCTATGAATACGAGGGGTATCATGTCTTTCAAACCGATGAATTGTCGTGAAGTTACAAATACAAAAAATCAGCCTCGAACAAAACTGTGTTCGAGGCTGATTTATGTTTC
Source organism: Eubacteriales bacterium (assembly GCA_044432785.1). GTDB lineage: Bacteria > Bacillota > Clostridia > Oscillospirales > Oscillospiraceae > JAWXUK01. Next base: position 9,612 of record JAWXUK010000034.1, read on the forward strand.
GGCTATCGAGTGATCGTGCAAGTGATACCAAGGGTTCCAGCCCATGTTGTGTTGTGCGTCCCCCCTGAAAAGTCACCACTTACCAAAGTTTCATTCGCTCGCTCAAAGCTAAGTATCCGAGGATGAAACCATCGCTCTGTGTCAATGCTGTCTGCAAGGGGTCACCCTCTCGTATGCGCATGGTTCTGCGAATTTCTTTGGGAATTACCACCCTGCCTAAATCGTCGATACGACGGACTATTCCTGTAGCTTTCATAAAAACCTCCAAAATTTTGTTCTATAAAGGGAACTCTGAGGATAGTATTTGTGAAATTTTAGGATTTATTCTAAAAAATCAAGCAAGATCCTAGCCCATTCTGGTTGTGATCGGCAATTTCTGCCAGTATTGGTTATCGAAACTTTATTTATTGAAATTCAATGGCCAGACTATGCTCCCAATCGTACCACGATCACTGAATCCACCATTTGAACCGATCCACTTTGTGGGAAGATTGGCATTTCACCCACCACTTCACTATCACGAATCTCTTGCTCATAGACAATATTGATGGGATAACACAGAACATTTAGGAAATATGAGGGGTATGTGTAGTAATATGTGAGTGAAAATTGGTGGTGATAGGCTCCTAGACCTGTTAAATTTTGGAATAGATAGGAGGTTGGGGCAAGACCAGAACTCTCAAGCAGTCCGACAAACATGACTGGTGTTTCACCCAAAACATACTCTTCCTGCTCTTCAATCTTTGTGATCACTCGATTCATGGTGAGGAGTGTATTATCGTAAGACATCTCTTTTTTCAGGTATAATTGATTGCTATAAATCATATTTCCCATCACGATAAAAGCAAGGCAAAGAGAAACCATTTGCGAGCACAATTTAGGGATATTTTGCGACTTTCTTAGATGCTCGATCATGAGTAACAGGAGGAGATATGGCAAAAGGAAGGCATACTCCATCAGCGTATGGGTGCCACCCGATAGAAAATGCGAGAGGTTCATCGTAAATGGTAGTAACAGTAAAATACTACAAAAAACAACGGTTTTAACTGCACTTTTGGTGGATTGAGTCAAAATAATTCCCATATTTACAAGAAATATCATAACAAGAACAATATTTATCACAGGAACGAGGGTTGGATAACCTGTGATTGGTGTGATTAAAAACCGAATAAAATTCAAGTAAATAGAAGCAAATAACTGCGTGATCTCTGGTGTGAAAAATCCCGTAATCAAGGTTTTGAGGTCTGGGATGGCATTGTAACTATCAAGGGCTGGAATGCCTGTCACAACCAAAACCAACTTATATACTGTATAATACAAAATCACGCCAGAAAGCAAGGAAATCACCGAAAAAATCGACTGTTTTATAATATCTTTATCGGATTTCCCCTCCATGATCGAGCGCAAAATCAGTATCTCCACCAAAACCACAGCCACTGAGAGAAAGGCTTGATAGAGTCCACAGGATAGCATCAAAGCGACTGGCGCGATGCAATATCCGTAGGATCCTAAACTAATAAAATAAGCTGTGAGCACTGCGAATAAAAGTGCGAGCATGAACATATCCGACTCGTGGATATAGGTCGCATTTGTGGAAGCGTAAGAGACCGATGTTGTCAGCAATCCTGCCACTAAAAATAAATTTGAAAATCGGAATATTTTCGCCAAAAGGGTTGTCGCAAGTGCCACCCAAATCAGCGAGAGACACCCAATCAGCCAAGGGGCTGCAAGGGCTCCTCGAAAATGATAGACCACAGGTTGCAAAAATCGACCTACCGATATTTTCACAGCAGAACTGCTATTATATTCCGTCAAAGCATTTAATTCTATGATGGAATCGTGGGAATAAAATTGATTGCTAAAGGCAAATCCGTGTGCCATTAGTCCAAATAAAATCACCCAAAAAAACACTTTTTTTACAAGTGTTTCATTTTCCTGATTTCGTGCGAGGTCCTGCTTTGGCACGAGTAAAAATCGTTTTATCTTTGTCATTTTCATGAAATACCTCCATCATGTATACCTATTGTGGTATCCCTCGAATCTATAAGTTGTCCCAATCGTGACGATAGAACTAGATACCATAAAAAATAAGCAGAAAAGATTCTGCCTATAGGTACTATTATATAGAATTCTCCAAAAAATGTCAAGTCACATTTACGTGGAAAAATCTCATCTCTCCTACGTTTTAGGGATAGAGAGATGAGATCTTATGGTCAGTCTAAGCTATATTGCACTTTTCGAAGGTTTTGTCCGTTGATGGCAAGAACCACAGCAGGCACGATGGTAAGCTGTGCGATAATACCAGGAATGGAATTTGTGATGGAACCTGCGACAAACGCAGAGAAGGTATAGACGTCTGCTGTATTCATCGTGAGGTAGAGTTGCGTGATACCATAAACCACACGACCTACCACTCGAGCACTGATCAGCGAGACATAGATGGCGACCAGGTCCTTTTTGCTCTTCCCGTGCAAAATCCGATACAATAGTCCACTCACTGCGCCGTAGGTTGCTAGCTCTAACGCCATGGGGATGGCGACATTCATGGGGGGCATGGTCATCAAAACCGAGCGTAATACCGGTGCGATGAATCCCACTGCCCCACCCCAAAATGGACCACAAATAAATCCACAGAGGAGCACAGGCAGGTGCATCGGAAGGAGCATTGACCCAATATAGGGAATATTCCCAGTGAAATTCGGTAGTACAAAACAGAGTGCGAGCATGAGTGCAGCGATGGCAATTTGGTAGGTTCTTTGGCTAGATTTTAACATAATTCACCCTTTCAAACGTGAAAAAACCGCAAAAGTGCGCCACTTTTCCAAGTGGTGTCACCCTCACGGCGAATTACGCTTGCGATCTTTTTAAAAGTCGGTAGGAATGTGAAACTTCTGTTTCATAAGTTATCTATATTTTACCAGAATTTCGCTCGACTGTCAAGCAAAAAATACCAATCCTCCTCAATCCAAACATCCTGTTTCCTTTTGTTCTCAAATCCATCTCCACGCATACCATAAGAGTATCTATCATTTTTATGGGAGGATTTTATATGACAAACCAAACTATCACGCATGATATCACGCACAATATTCTGCTAGAAGGGCGCACAAGCCTAACCATTTCTGGGGTGGACGAGGTGGAGAGTTTTGATGAGACCTCCATCGTAATGCACACTGCGCTTGGTGGACTTGTCGTGCGAGGTGAGAATTTGCACATTGAAAAGCTCTCCCTCGATGGTGGAGATTTGAAGGTGGAGGGAACGGTGGAGTCCATCACGTATGAAGACGATATTGCATCCTCTGGTGGGCTATTTGCCCGACTTTTTCGCTAATGAATGAGGTCATTTCTCAATCCATCGCACTGAGGGAGGGGATTTTGTTAGGGCTTCTGTCCGGTGTGCTTTACGATATTTTACGTGTTTTACGTCATCGAGTGCGATTTTTAAGGCATTTTTTGGACTTTTTCTTCTGGCTTGCAGTGACATTGGTGCTATTCGTGTGGTCTCAAGGGGCTTGGGGAGGACGTATTCGACTCTACGGGGTGGCTTCCCTCTTCTTGGGAGGTGCAGTTTATTTTTGCGTTTTTAGTTGGTGCATTCTGTGGATTTCCTATCGTTTTGCCGATTTTATTCGAATTTTGATTGATATTTTCACTTTCCCTATTTTCTTGTTACTTCGATTCGAAAAAAAAGTTGAAAAAAATATCAAAAATGTCTTTCTTTTTTTGGAGAAATGGTATAAAATAGAAAGTACTACTCAACAAATGGCACAAGCCAAAGAAAGGAGCATGGAATATGAAGCGCAACATAAAGCCCACTCGTACCGGTCTGCTCACCATCGTCATTCTACTATCGAGCGCCACCTACCTCGGCGTGACCTTGATCGGCATGAATGAAAAACACAATGAGAACGAAGCCAAACGTCGCATCCTCGAGTCACAGGTTTCTGCCATTCAGAAAACCAACGATGAAATGTCCCATGCTCTGGAAAACAAGGACGACCCTGCCGTGCAACAAGATATTGCACGCAATAACGGCTTTATCAACAAAGAGGAACGCATCTTTATCGATATCGCTGACTAAGGCATCTTCTCGCTAGCGAATTCTCGTGATTCCCTGTCTAGATTTGTCACGAGAAATCTTGCGAGTGCCTATTTCCAACAAGGAGGAAGAACCAAAAAATATGGAATTTGGTGTTGGAGCCATTTTAGATGGCAAAGTTTCTGGAATCACAAAATTTGGTGCATTTATCTCGCTCCCTGAAGGGCGCTCTGGTCTGGTACATATTTCTGAAATTGCGCACACCTATGTGAGCGAAGTGGCAGAGCATTTATCTGAAGGTCAAGAGGTAAAGGTTAAGGTAATTGGGATCGACCCCTCGAATCGTGTCAATTTATCCATCAAAAAAGCAACAGAACCCCCTCAAAGGCAACAAAATTATCGCCCTCGTCCCCAAAATCAGCAAAACTTTGCACGTCCAGCCCCACAAGAACCCACTGATTTTGAGGACCGTCTCAAGCAGTTTATGCAAAATTCTGATAGTAAACAAGCTGAGATGCGCCACGGAGACAAAAAAGGGAGCCGTCGAGGACGTAAATAAGGGAATCCTTTCACTGTATTTTCCCACCGATTCGGGGGAAAATACAGTTTTTCCATCCATGGCAACATTTCCGATCCTCTTCTCAAAAGAAAACACCCATAACTCTAACGAATTATGGGTGCCATGCAGGAATAGGAATGAACAGATTGTGCAAGCTGCTTGGTGAGCTGCATCTTAAATATACCAAACATTTCCTATAAAGTCAATAGGAAATATTGTCGAAAGAGAGGAAATTTAAATGTTATTTTATAACGGAATCATCCACACCATGGAGGGG
>JAWXUK010000035.1:0-14470 GCA_044432785.1 Eubacteriales bacterium
CTGGTCATGGAAGAATCTCCTCTCGGCAGTTTTGTGTGGTAACTTAACTATAACCGATTTTTGGAGTTTCTTCCACTCTTTTCTGAGCGAGTGTCCAAGATGTATTATATACCTACAATTGCATTTTTTCTTTTTTAATGGAATGACTTGCTTTTTTGCTCCTTTTATGATATACTAGCTACGCACAATTTTCATTTGTTGCAATTTTATTTAGAAGGGAGACCACGCTTGAACAAGAAAATTTCGCAACTATTAGAGCCTAGTTTTTTGCTCTATTACATCTTTTTAATACTTTTTGCCCTATCCACTGGCTTTGCTGATACTACTTTTGCCTTTGGTCAAGGACTCTTTGTTATTTTGCTTGGTCTATTTTATCGGCGCAGTAGTGTGACACGTCGACGTGCCATTGAGAGCTATATTCAAGGGATCTCTGGTAACATTGAACTCGCCACCAAAGATAGTACCATCCACGCCCCCCTCCCCATTGTTATTTTCCGCCCTGAAAAGGGGGATATCGTATGGAATAACGACCTTTTTTCCAAAGCTATTGAACATGATGAACCCCTCCTTGATGCCAAACTATCCACCTTCCTACCTGATTTTGATACGAGGTGGCTCATGGAAGGCAAGACCGTCTGTCCTGTGGATGTGGTTGTCGGAGAACGCCATTTTATGGTATACGGCAATCTGGTTCGTACCAGTAATCACCATTTTTCTGGTTTTCTTGCCACCACCTATTGGATTGACGTGACAGAGGTGCATCACCTACGTCACCTCTATACCTCCTCTCGTCCTGCTGCTGCCATCATTTTGGTGGATAACTATGATGATTTGATGCGTAACCTACCTGAAAATCAAAGTTCTGCCATTCTATCAGAAATCAGTTCCCATCTCGGGACTTGGGTGGAAGAGAGCGGTGGTATTCTGCGTCGCTATGCTCGTGAGAGCTATCTGCTTCTGATTGAACAACAACATCTCGATATCCTTGCTGAGCGAAAGTTTGATATCTTAGAAAAGGTACGGCAGGTTAAGAATGCTTCGGGGATTGAGGCTACCCTTTCTATTGGTGTGGGTAAAGACGGAGAAACTCTGGAAGATTTGATTACCTATGCCAATCTATCCATTGATATGGCCCTCTCTCGTGGGGGGGATCAGGTTGTTATGCGCAACAAATTTGCTTTTGAGTTCTTTGGTGGACGGTCTGCTGAAACCGAAAAACGTACGAAAGTGAAGAGTCGTGTTATGGCAAATGCTCTGGCTTCCTTAATTAAGGATTCTTCTACCGTTTTTATCATGGGGCACAAGGTACCTGATATGGACGCGTTAGGTGCCTCGGCTGGTGTGCTTGCTCTGACTCGTAAACTTGGGAAAGAGGGATATATTATCCTTGCTGAAAAGCCCTCTGCTGTTGAGGTTTTGTATGAGAAACTGCGTGGTCTTCCCGAGTATGATAACAAGTTTATCTCGACGCAAGATGCCCTTTTGATCGCAGATCGCCTCTCTTTGCTTGTTGTTGTGGATACCAATCGTCCCGAGCAAGTGGAGTCTCAAGCCCTTTTGGAATCTTGTAATCGTGTTGCCGTGATCGATCACCATCGTCGTGCTTCTGAGTATATCGAGGGGGCTGCCCTTAACTACCATGAGCTCTACGCTTCTTCGGCATCTGAGCTTGTGGCCGAGTTACTTCAGTACACCCTTGATCCCTCGGATTTGACCCGAATTGAAGCCGAAGCGCTGCTCTCGGGAATTGTCCTTGATACCAAGAACTTCACCCTTCGCACCGGAGGACGCACCTTCGAGGCTGCTGCCTTCCTACGTCGTTGCGGCGCTGATACCGGAGACGTGAAACGTCTCTTCCAAAACGATTTCCACAGCACGGTTTCTCGCTACAATATTATTCAGCGAGCCGAACTCTACAACCCTACCACTGCTATTGCTGTGGCTGAAACCGATGTTGGGCGTGTTCCTGCAGCTCAAGCTGCTGATGAACTTCTTAATATTCGAGGGATCAACACCTCGTTTGTCCTATTCCCTGAAGGGGGCACCATCATCGTCTCTGGGCGATCTATGGGGGATACCAATGTTCAAATGATACTCGAGACCCTTGGAGGGGGCGGAAACGCTGCTGCTTCTGGGGCGCAGGTGGAAGGCTCTACCTTAGAGCAGACCACCATTGCACTGACCAAAGCACTTGATGATTATTTTTCTCATTCAACCACTTAAACCTATTACTATTATAAAGGAGTATTACCATGAAAGTTATTTTACAAGCAGACGTGAAAGGTCAAGGAAAAAAGGGGGAACTTGTTGAGGTTTCCGACGGATACGGCAGAAATTTCCTACTTCCTAAAAAACTTGCTGTGATTGCTACTGCTGAAAACATCAACACCATGAAGCAACAGGATAAAGCTCGTAAAGCGCAACAGGCCGCTGAAAAGGCCCTTGCTCAAGAGACTTCTAAGAAACTTGAAGGTCTTTCTGTTAAGATTTCGGCGAAGGCCGGCGATGGTGGTCGACTTTTTGGTACCATTACTACCAAAGAGATCTCGGAAGAGCTGTCGAAACAGCACGGGATCGAAATTGCAAAGGTTAAGCTTGTGCTCGAGGAGCCAATCAAGGCTTGTGGAACTTACGGGATTAAGTGCAAGCTTGGTTATGAAGTGACTGGGACTGTTAACGTCGTGGTTGCGGAAGCGAAATAGTTTCCAAAGGAGAGATTGAATTGAACCCTGATACCTTCCAACTTCCTCATAATACGAAAGGGGAGCAAGCCGTTCTTGGCTCTATGTTAATTGAAGCAGCCTGTGTTCCCCTCGTGATTGAGCAGATTGGAACGAAGGACTTCTATCTTCAGGAAAATCGTGATATGTTTGCAGCAATTTGCTCGATGTTCACACTCTCGAAGCCCATTGATCCTGTTACCATTGGGCAGGAGATGGCAAGTCTTGGCACCTTTACTTCGAATACTGTGGGGTATATGGAGCAACTCATGAACACCACTCCTACAGCTGAAAATGTGATGGAATATGTTAAGATTTTAAAAAATCAGACCTTATTACGTGATATTGCTGTGATTACTACCGAAGTGACCGCTCTGGTTGCCGAGGGGACCTATGAAGGGGCTGAACTGCTTGCGCTTGCAGAGCAACGTGTCTTTTCCCTGCGAGATGGTCGCAGTGCGCAAGGGCTTGTTCATATCTCGAAGGTTTTGCTTGATGTTCATGATAACCTTACTGCTCTTGCCGAGAGTACCGATTCTATTCCTGGGCTTTCTACCGGTCTTGCGCAACTAGATCATGCCATTTCAGGGCTGAAGAAAACCGAGCTGATTTTGCTCGCAGCTCGTCCTGGTATGGGAAAGACCTCGCTTGCGCTCAATCTACTCCTTCATGCTGGCAAGCATAGCAATCAAAGTGTTGCTTTCTTTTCGCTTGAGATGAGTCGGGATCAACTTGCGATGCGTTTGATTGCTGCTGAGGCTCTCATCGATAGTAAAAAGCTTGTGACCGGTCGGCTGACCGAAGCCGATTGGGAGGGGGTCATCTCTGCGAGTGATACCTTGCAACGCACGCAGATTCTTATTGACGATAATGCGTCGGTTACGGTTGCTGAAATTCAAGCGAAGTGCCGTTTGGTGGATAATTTGGCCCTTGTGGTCATTGACTATTTGCAGCTGATGCAATCGGCCGGGAATCGTGGGACACGTGGCGAAAACCGTCAACAAGTGGTTTCGGAGATTTCTCGTTCCCTGAAGCTTATGGCGAAGGATCTGCAGGTTCCTGTGCTTTGTCTATCGCAACTTTCTCGTCGAGTGGAGGAGAGAACGAGCAAGCGACCTATGCTATCTGATTTGCGTGAGTCGGGTGCTATTGAGCAGGATGCCGATATTGTGATGTTCCTTTCTCGTGAACAAAGCGAAGAGGGCGAGGAAGAGGAAAACCTTGAGAGTTATCCTGTGGAGTGTACCATTGCAAAGAACCGTCAAGGGGAAACCGGAACCTTTAACCTCAACTGGATTCCAAAATATACCGTTTTCACCTCCTTCGATCATCGTCATGGTGGATGATCATGGAGGATCGGATACTCGCTTTTTTAGAAGAGCTTCCTTTGGCCTCTGGCGATCTTCTGCTCTGCGCCCTCTCGGGTGGGGCTGATTCGGTGGCCCTTACCCTTTGTTTATCTCGTTTGATGGAGAGGTTTCCCTTTCAACTTGGGGTGGCGCATTATAATCATCAACTTCGTGGGGCACAATCGGATCAAGATGCTGACTTTTGCCGTGGATTCGTGTCCTCTCTCGATCAGTTATCTACACGAGATATTCCCTTTTTTCTTGGCAGTGGGGATGTTGGTGCTTGCTCGGCGCAAACTGGGCATGGCGTGGAAGCTACGGCGAGGGAAATGAGATATCAATTTCTGCAAGAGACCGCTACCTCTATTGGTGCTCGCTTTATCGTGACTGCTCATACGGCGAATGATAATGCAGAAACCCTTCTCTTTCATCTGGCACGAGGGACTGGTACCACTGGACTTTGCGCTATTCCTCCTCGGCGAGAGAACATCATTCGCCCTCTGCTTAACACCTCACGTGAGGAGGTGGAGGGGTATCTTATCTCAAATGATACCCTCTATTGCAATGATGCTACAAATCAACAAGATGTCTATACTCGAAATTATATTCGTCACCATATTTTGCCCCTGCTCTTTGAGGTCAACCCCTCTTACCTCTCTCATATATCCAATACGATTAGTATATTATCATCCGAAAATAACTATTTAGATGGATTGGCTCGGGAATCTTTGACCCCTAAGCTCTCGCAAGATACTGTGAAGATCCTGTGCGCACAGTTATTGGCACTTCCACAAGCTCTACAACCACGATCCTTGCAGATTTTAGCAGATCATCTTGAGATATCGCTCACCTTTGAGGCTCGTAGTCGTATTATGGCGATTGCTCGTGGAGATCATCCCTCGGCTCGCATCTGTCTTCCCCAAAATTGCGTGGTCTTTCGTCAGTATGAGCATTTGATTTTCTCGAAAAAGAAAGAAACGGTATCCCTTTCCCCTTGCCCTCTTCCAATTGGTGTGACCACTTGGGGGGATGCTATCATCGAGGTGAAGGTTGCCCCCTATGATCCCTCTTTTTCTGACTGGATTCCACTCCCTTCCCTCCCCTTGTGGGTGAGGCAACGCAAAGAGGGGGATTCTTTTAAGCCCTATCGCCGTCACACAAAGTCGCTTAAAAAGTGGCTTGTTGATCATAAAATTCCAAAAGATCTGCGAGATTACCTTCCTATCATCACGGATGAGGGGGGAGAGATTCTTTATGTTCACGGTATCGGGGTAGCCGAACCATTTTTTACCACACCCATTATGGGAGAGATCGTTCTTCTCTTAAATATATCAACCACATTATAAGGAGCTTAATCATGCATCATTTTGACTCACACATGAAAGAAATTCTCTTCGACGAAGCTGCCCTCGCAAAGCGTGTTGCCGAACTTGGGGCACAAATTACCAAGGACTACCAAGGTCGAGAGGTTATTTTGCTCTCGGTTTTGCGTGGATCTTTCATCTTTGTTTCCGATCTCTGCCGTTCTATCAATCTTGATCTTTCGGTAGATTTTATGTCGGTTTCTTCTTACGGTGCTGGCACGGTTTCGAGTGGTCAGGTTCAAATCGTGAAAGATATTGGACGTGATATCACCGGTAAAGAGATCATTGTCGTGGAAGATATTCTGGATTCCGGGAATACTTTGAGTTACCTTTTGGGTATCCTAAAGCAAAGACAGCCTGCAAGTTTGCGCATTTGTACCCTACTTGATAAACCCACTCGCAGAGAAAAAGAGGTCCAAGTGGACTATTGCGGTTTTGAAATTCCTGATGCCTTTGTTGTGGGTTATGGCCTTGATTTTGACGAGCGCTACCGTAACGTGCCCTATATTGGGGTCCTCAAAGAAGAGATTTATCAATAACCACCCGTGATGCTACCCCTCTGTTCTCTTCCGTTTTGATTTTGAACACTGCGCAAGGTAACAGAGATCATTATTTTATTGCTTAAAGGAGGGCGAGTGTACTGAAACGCTATGGCCGTCAAAATTCCCTATTTTTCTGTATCTTCCTACTCATGATTTTTTGGGTTTATACCTTAGCGATGGGGTCGAATAACAGCTCTACCCAATCGAAATACAGCGAAATTATCTCCCTATTTCAACGTGAAATGGTTCGGAGTTTCGTCCTACAGGACGATGTTCTGACCCTTACCCTTTATACCGATATTACCACGGCAACCCCCTTAAACTCTACCGTAGAATATCACCTCTCGGATACCGAATGGTTCAAAAATGATATCGGTGCACTTGTGCAAGCGCAATTTGAAGCCGGTATCATCGAGAGTTACGACCTTCCCATTGGATTTATCCCTCCTTGGTGGCTTGAATATCTTCCTACCCTTGTTATCTTTATTGCTCTTGCGATTTTGTGGTTCACGATGCTACGGCGTCAACCCAATGCCTCTGGCCCTCGTGGTGGTGGGGGTGGTCCTGAGAGTCAATTCGGTCGTGCTCGTACGAAATCTGCGAGCGATCTTACCGAAAAGACCACCTTTGAGCAGGTTGCCGGTGCGAAAGAGGAAAAAGAAGAGCTCGAAGAGATTGTCGCCTTCCTGAAAGATCCGAAAAAATATGATAAACTAGGGGCTCGTATTCCGAAAGGGATCCTGCTTGTGGGCCCTCCTGGTACTGGTAAAACCCTACTTGCGAAAGCCACTGCCGGGGAAGCCGGAGTTCACTTCCTCTCGATTTCTGGTTCTGACTTTGTGGAACTCTACGTCGGTGTGGGTGCGGCTCGTGTGCGCTCGCTCTTTGAGCAAGCCAAGCTTGAATCCCCCGCCATCATCTTCATTGACGAGATTGATGCTGTGGGTCGCCGTCGTGGTGCCGGTTTGGGTGGTGGACACGATGAACGGGAACAAACCCTCAACCAATTACTGGTTGAAATGGATGGTTTTGGTGGAAATTCTGGTGTGATTGTGATGGCTGCTACCAACCGTCATGATATTCTGGACCCTGCACTCCTGCGTCCTGGTCGGTTTGACCGTCAAATTTACGTGGGACTTCCCGATATTTCTGGACGGGAGTCCATCTTGAAGGTGCATGCGAAGCGTAAGCCCCTTGGAGATGATGTTTCCCTGAAAGAGATTGCACAAGGTACCACTGGATTTACTGGTGCTGATCTGGAAAACCTCTTAAATGAGGGGGCGCTACTGGCTGCTCGTGCTGATAGTCACTTTATTACGAGTGATCACCTCAAAGAGGCGATGCTGAAGGTGGTTGCTGGTCCTGAAAAGAGAAGTCGTGTGGTGACCGAGCATAGCCGTCGTCTCACTGCTTATCACGAGGCTGGTCATGCTATTGTTATTTCACAGCTCAAGACACAGGATCCTGTCCATCAAATTACCATTATTCCTCGTGGGACTTCGGGTGGGATGACCATTTCTCTTCCTCTGGAAGATCGTTCCTATCAGTCTAAAATCGAGCTTCAAGATCGACTTGCTACCTATCTGGGTGGTCGTGTAGCTGAGGCACTTGTCCTTGGCGATATTTCTACCGGCGCTTCTAACGATATCGAGAGAGCTTCGGCGACTGCTCGGGCTATGGTGACGAAATATGGTATGAGCGATGCTCTGGGTACCATTTCGTATACTTCGGGGGAGCAAGAGGAGGTCTTTATCGGTCGTTCGATGGGGCAGGCTCGTAGCTATTCCGAAGAGATTGCAGGGCAGATTGACAAAGAGGTTCACCTACTCATTGATACTGCATATCATCGTTGTGAAGATATTTTGAAGGAGTTTTCGGCTGAGCTTGAACTCACTGCGCAGTTCTTACTCTCTTTTGAGACCATGAACGCCGAGGATTTTGGATTGGTCTTTACCGATCCGAATGCCTTGCATGAGCGTATGAACAATCATCTTGCAGATTCTGTGCTTGGGGAAGAAACGTCCTCGAGCGATTAAGAGTCGATAAACGAATACTCTCTGACGGCACGTAACTTTTGTTGCGTGTCGTCTTTTTGTTTTATTTTTCCTTTTTTTGGCTATCCTACTATTGAAAGTAGGTGTTTTTGTGGAGCTGAAACAAGGTAAGATTATTGGGATTGTGGGGGAGGAAGGTCTCTCTCGGTTTGTATACTCACTCTTTGACGAAAGGGATTTGGAGAGGACGGCGCTTGTAAGTGTTGATCATTTTTTTCGAAAAGAGACCCCTCCCTCGGTGATTTCTCGGTTTTTTTCGTGCTATTCTCCTCGTTGGGATGAGGAGAGATTTTATCATTTTTTGGAGAGGTATCCTGTGGAGGAATGCGAGTTATTGCTCCCCCTCGCAGTTGCAGTGGGGCGTTCGGTTTCGGTTGTTATCTGTCACCCTTCGGTGGGGTTTGAGGGGTGGTCGGCACTTTCGGATCCCCTTCTTGGATTTGCAGAGGAGGATGGGGCTGTTGTGGTTACCTCTGAGGCTGTCACTCTACTGGGGGGATTTTGTCATGAAATTGGGTATCTTAAGGAGGGAGAACTTGTTTTTTCTGAGGAGAAGGAACTTCTTTTAGGGCAATATGGTCGGGTTTCCTGCCCTCGTACTAGCTTACACCTCGTTCATCGTGAGGACTATCTTCGACTCAAACTTGAGGAGCATAGTGCTACCCTTTTGGTAGAGTGTCGAGATCAGTTTAATGGTCGGTATCCTGAGTTGCGTGCGGAACCTACGACTTTGGAGCAGATTTTTCTGCTTTTAACACAGGGGGTGGTTTCGTGAGTATGGCCAAGATATGTTGTTCGAAAAATCGAATTTTTGCTTTTATGTATCAAGATTTCTACGGTCTACGCCCTTCTTTTGGTCGATTTCTGGGTGTGGTGGGGCTATACTGGATTTTAGGAGTGGTAGGTGCTCTTTCTCCTATGTTGTGCGTTGTGATGGTGGAGATTTTGGTGATGCTCCTTCCTATTTCGGTTTTTTCGCAAGACACCCCTTCTGGTTGGGTGGGGTATGTCATGTTGCTCCCTGATGGGAGTGTGGGGTTAGTGGCTGGACGCTATTGCTTCGGGTTATCCTTCGGGATTGTGGCAAGTTTCGTCAATCTGCTACTTTTATTGTTATTTCGCAATTTATTTCCTATCTTTCGTGAGGATGCACTTATCTTACTTCTATTCGCTAGTTTTATTTTAGGGATTTTATTGCAGTCCATTACCTTTCCATTGAATTTTCATCTGGGAGCGCAGAGAGCAAAGCCTTGGTATTTTTTGATGGCTTTTGTCATATTTTTACCTATTTTTCTGTTACTTGAAGGGCATTCAGGACTATTTTCGCTCCCCTCTGTGACCCCTTTACCCCTTCCTATCCTTGGGTTATCGGCGATGTTCGGGGTTTCGATTGGGGCTGACTACCTCTCTTTCCTCTTTAGCTGTGCACTGATTTCAAAGAAAGAACTTTCAGATTTTTCTTGACACTTCTTACCTCTGCATGATATAATGAACTAACAATGAGGGTTTTAGATCGCTATATTTGTGCAAAATCCTCATTGAATTTTTAAGAACCACTCAAAACCCTGCCTTTCCTGTTTGGGTGGCTCGCTCTAAGTTAGGAGAGATTTTCTATGGAAGAAAAAAAAGTAAAAGTATCCCTGTTTGACAAATTCCTCAACACGGTGGAAAATGTCGGCAACAAACTCCCTCACCCTGTTCTGCTCTTTGCTGAACTCGCTTTCCTCGTGGTTATCGTTTCGGCTATCTGCGAAGCTATGGGGGTAAGTGCTGTGGGTACCATCATCTCTGGTGGCGAACTCACTGAAACCACCATTAAGGCCAATAGTTTGTTCAACGGTGAAGGATTTGCGTGGATGCTATCCTCTGCTATTTCAAACTTTACTGGCTATGCCCCTCTTGGTACTGTTATGGGAGCAATGCTCGGTGTGGGTGTTGCGGAACGCAGTGGTTTGATCTCGGCTATGCTCAAGCGTGTGGTTGAAGTCACTCCTAAGTCCCTCATCTGTCCTGTGATGGTCTTCCTCGGCGTTATGTCTAACGTTGCTTCCGACGTTGGTTACGTCGTGCTCATCCCCCTTGGCGCTATGGTCTTCCGTGCCTATGGTCGTCATCCTATGGCTGGTCTTGCTGCTACCTTCTCTGGTGTTTCTGGTGGATTCTCTGCAAACCTTGCTATTGGTACATTAGATCCCCTCCTTCAAGGTATTTCTCAAGAGGCTGCTACCTTGATTGATCCTGGCTACGAAGTCAATATCATGGGTAACTACTACTTCATGTTCGCTTCTACATTTGTTATTACTTTGATTGGTACATTTATCACCGATAAAGTTGTGGAACCCCGTCTTGGTAAATTTGATGGTACCCTTCTTGGTGAAGAAGATGCTTCCCTTCGTGAACTTTCTGACCTTGATCGTAAAGCCCTGAAAAATGCTACGATTGCTTTCTTTGTCTATGTTACTCTTGTTGTTGCTGCTTGTATCCCTTCTGATTCCTTCATGCGTAACGCTAACGGCGAATTCTTGGCTTCCCCTACCTCCCCCCTGATCTCTGGTATTATTGTGATCATCGCACTTTGTTTCTTTATCCCTGGTGCTGTATATGGTTTGACAAACAAAACCTACAAAAATACTGCTGCTGTGTGTGATGCCATGGGTAAATCTATGGGTACTATGGGAACCTTCCTCTCCCTCGCTTTTGTGGCTTCCCAATTCATTGCTTACTTTGGTAAAACAAACCTTGGTACCATCCTTGCTATCAATGGTGCTGCTCTGCTTCAAGAGATGAATGTTGGACTCATTCCTTTGATGATTGTCTTTGTTATCTTCTCAGCTTTCATCAACCTATTCATGGGTTCTGCTTCGGCAAAATGGAATATTATGGCTCCTGTCTTTGTTCCTATGTTCATGCTACTCGGCTATTCGCCTGAACTTGCACAACTTGCCTATCGTATCGGTGATTCTACCACAAACTTGATCACCCCTCTCATGAGTTACTTCGCTATTATCTTGGTCTATGCACAGAAATACGATAAAAATGCTGGTATTGGTACCCTTACTGCAACTATGCTTCCTTATAGCATGGGCTTCCTCGTATTCTGGACCGTTCTCCTTGTGATCTGGCTCTCTGTTGGTATTCCTATTGGACCTGGCACCTCTATCTCCTACATTATGGGCACCTAAGAGCCACTTATCATCGCACATATAGGGTATTTCCTTCATGAGGAAATACCCTTTTTTATCAAATTCATTCTAAAGGAGTCATTTTTATGAACTATTCCATTGATACCAAAGCCCTTCTTGATCGTTTCCTCGCCTATGTTCAAATTGACAGTGAGACCGGCGATGAAGCCGCTATGACCGAAAGACTGATCAAAGATTTTACTGAACTTGGTTGCACTGTTACCACTGATGATGTAAAAGAAGCTGCGAAAACCAACGGCGCTAACGTTTATGCTGTGCTTGAGGGGGATCCTTCCCTTCCTGCTGTGCTCTTCTCTTCTCACATGGATACTGTTACTCCTGGTAAGGGGATTAAGCCTCAAGTTGACCCTGATGGTTATGTTCGCTCGGACGGAACCACTGTATTAGGTGGGGACGACAAAGCCGGTATTTGCGCCATTATGGAGGCCGTGAAGGCACTGAAATTGGTTGAGAAACGTCCAACCGTTGAGGTGGTGATTACCGTGCGAGAAGAGGGTGGACTTCATGGCTCGAAAAATTTGGACTATAGCCGTCTAAACTCTAAATTTGCCGTCATTCTTGATTCTAGTGGAGGCCCTGATAAGGTGATTACTGCTGCTCCTGGACAGTCGAAAATCATCGCTACTGTCATCGGAAAAGCTGCCCATGCTGGGATTGCCCCTGAAGAGGGGATTAGTGCCATTGCGGTTGCCTCGCACGCAGTGTCCCAAATGAATCTTCTACGCATCGACGAGGAGACCACCTGTAATATCGGTACCTTTACAGCCATTGGTGCGACCAATATTGTGGCTCCCAAAGCTGAACTTGTGCTTGAGTGTCGCAGTCGTAACACCGATAAGCTAATGAAACAGACCGAGCATCTTGTTGGCTGCCTGAAAGATGCTTGCGAGAAGTTTGGTGCTACCTTGGAACATACCGTAGATACGAGCTATCTTGCGTACTCTCATGCTGAGGATTCGCATCTTGTTAAGAGCGTCTTTGAGGCTGCTAGAGCTTCTGGCCTTACCCCTAAAGCTGCTGCAAGTGGTGGTGGTAGTGATGCTAATATCTTCAATCAAAACGGGATTACTGCAGTCAACCTTGGGGTTGGGATGGAGAAAGTGCACACCACCTCAGAGCAACAAAATATTGAGCAGATGAACCAAGGTGCTGAGCTTTGCTATCAACTTGTCAAGGCTTGGAAATAGTGGCTCTATCCTATCCCACTTAAATTATAAAAAGAGAGAGTTCCTTTGGTTAGGAACTCTCTCTTTTTTATTACTTATGGTATAATTTATTGGTTTGATACTTAGGCTCTGTTGTGAGTCGGATACCGAGTCGTTTATACGTACTCTGATCTGGTGGGGAGAGGATGACACTACAGTGAGCCTCGCAACCCTTGAGACGAGCGATTGCGTTGAGTGCCTTGGAAGCTTCGGGATCGGTATTGCCCGAAGCTGCGAGAGCGATCAATACTTCGTCGCTGTGCAGTCGTGGATTATTTGCTCCAAGGAAGCTGGTCTTGACCTTTTGGATTGGGGCAAGTGCCGACTGATCGATGAGCAGTTTCGAGTGCTCGATCCCTGCTAACTCTTTCAAGGCGTTGAGCAGTGCTGATGCTGAACAGCCCATGAGCTCGGAGGTTTTTCCGTCGACGAGGGTGCCGTCTGGTAGCTCGATGACCATGATTGGCTCTTGTTTTTCTTCCTCTAATTGATTGGCTAGCGCAATGGCTGGGCGAGATTCTTCGGTGATATTCGCCTGTTGCATGAGGAGCTCGAGTTTATAGATTGCCTTCTCTTGCCCTCCTCCTTGGCGCTGAGCACAGAGTGCGTCATAGTAACGGAACAAAATTTCTTGACAGGCTGCGTGTTTGACGGCATCGTCATCCATGATACAGCTACCTGCGAGGTTGACACCCATATCGGTTGGGGAAAGGTAGGGACAACTGCCGAAAATTTTCTCGAAGATTGCTTGGAGGAGTGGGAAGATCTCGATATCACGGTTATAGTTAACAGTGGGGACACCGTAAGCTTGTAGGTGGAAGGGGTCGATCATGTTGATATCGTCGAGGTCGCATGTTGCAGCTTCGTATGCAAGGTTGACCGGATGACGGAGGGGGAGATTCCAGATTGGGAAGGTTTCGAATTTTGCGTAACCTGATGTGATTCCTTTCACGTTATCTTGATAGAGCTGGGAGAGGCAGGTGGAGAATTTTCCACTTCCTGGTCCGGGGGCTGTTACCACGACGAGGGGGCGAGTGGTTTCGATATATTCATTTTTACCATAGCCTTCTGGGCTAACGATATGGGTAATATTGTGGGGGTAGCCCTCGATTGGGAAGTGTTTGTAGTGTTTGACACCTAGATGCTCGAGGCGAGCGAGGAAGGCATCTGCCGAAGGTTGTCCCATATAACGTGTGACCACAACCGAGCCGACATATAGACCCATATCACGGAAGGTATCAGTGAGGCGAAGGACATCGCTGTCGTAGGTGATTCCGAGATCTCCACGCAGTTTGTTCTTTTCGATGTCCTCAGCGTTGATCACGATGACGATTTCTGCGTCATCCTTCATTTTTGCAAGCATTTGAATCTTACTGTCGGGCCGAAAACCTGGTAATACACGTGAGGCATGGTGATCGTCGAAGAGTTTACCGCCGAACTCTAGGTAGAGTTTGCCGCCGAATTTGTCGATACGATCCTTGATGTGCTGGGATTGCAGTGTGAGGTAACTGTGGTTGTTAAAGCCCTGTTTCATGATGTGAACCTTCCTTCTTTTCAATTACATTTCCAAATTTTCGTTTCCTTATTTTTGAAACTATCTGAATATCTTAATTCTTTTAGGGAAAGAAGTCAATAGGAAATATGCACAAAATAAAAGATAAAGTTAAGATAATCTTTTTCTCGCCTTCCTCATGAAACTGTGGTATAATTAAAGTAATCCCCTAAAAATGGAAAGTTGGTGGTATTTTTGCCGACCGAAGAGCTTTTTTCGATTTTGATCATCGTTTGCCCCCTTGTTTTTCTTGGATGTTTGCTCGATGCCGTTTCGGGTGGGGGTGGGCTGATTACCCTTCCGGCTTACTTGATTGCCGGAGTTCCCCCTCATGCTGCTTCTGCTACCAATAAATGTAGCAGTTCCTGTGGGGCCGTCTTTGCTATTATCCCTTTCTTAAAACGCAAGCAGTTTCATCCTTCTATTGCGCTGGTATCGGCTCCTGCTGCACTTTTTGGTGCGTGGATTGGGGTGCAGGTTA
>JAWXUK010000036.1:0-14377 GCA_044432785.1 Eubacteriales bacterium
GCTTGGAAGAGTTGTTCGAGGACAAACCAGAATGTTTTGGTATGCTCTGTTCCCTCTAGTGCAGTGGCTTTTGTTTGTGGTTTTGCAGGTCGTGACTGATCTTTTCGCATGGTGGTTGGGAGGTGCTCGAGCTGGATCTCACTCTGCCCTGTGTAGATCAAATACTCTACCACATTGCGCAGTTCCCTGATATTTCCAGGCCAGTGGTATCCGTGAAAAAAGTGGTTTACTTCATGCGATAGGGTGAATTCTCCCCCTAGTTCTCGCTTGAAATGTTCCATAATGAGGAGGAGATCGTCCTCCCTCTGCGTGAGTGGTGGAATGAGGGCAGGCAAGGTAGAGAGGCGATAGTATAAATCTCGGCGAAAACTGCCATCCTCCACCTTATCCTCTAAAGATTCATTGGTGGCAGACAGGATACGCACGTCAATTTGAATGATGCGATTGCCCCCCACACGCATGACCTCTCGCTCTTGTAGGGCACGGAGGAGCTTGACCTGTAAGGCTTGGCTCATCCCCTCCACCTCATCTAGGAAGAGGGTTCCTCGATGGGAAAATTCAAATAATCCGGGACATCCCCCTTTTCTCGCTCCTGTAAATGCCCCCTCTTCATACCCAAAAAGTTGGCTTTCTAGCAGATTTTCTGGGACGGCTGCCACGTTGATTGCCACAAATGACCCATCTTTGCGTGGGGAGGCACGGTGGACGGCATGAGCGAATATCTCCTTCCCTGTCCCTGTCTCGCCAATGAGTAATATTGGACTTTTGCTCTGCGCCATGCGTGTCAGGACGGTTTTGGTCTGCTCGATGATGGGGGAATTTCCGATGACGTGGTCGAAATCGTATTTGGCGTAGTGCCCTTTGTGGTAGAGGTCACGACGGAGTTTGCTCTGACGATCCTCCACATCTTGAAAGCATTGCAATATGGCGAATGCACCCATAAATTCCCCTTCACGAATGACAGGGACCACCTCGAGATTGAGGGGGGTGGACTTGACCTCGATGACCTTAACGGGGACCTTTTTCTGGGTGGATAAACACTCCTCGAAGGGGATAAAAGGGCAGATTTCAGCGCACGAGAGTCCGATGACCTCTTGTGCTTTGCGTTGTATGATTGCCTCGGCATTGTGGTTGCAGGCGAAGATTGTCCCCTGTTCGCTGATGCCGATCACCCCATTATCTAGGGTGTCCATCAGGCTGTAAAACTGACTTTCCAATCGGAAGGAACGGGCAAACATGGTATCAAAGTTATAGTTATTCGTGGCAACCGAGGAGAAATATTCCACGAAAGGTGGTGTTTTGATCAGATATTCCACCTCGAGTCGTAGCGCAATTTCGATCATCATACCTGAGGTGCAAACCCGTTGCCCGACGTCGATCACGGTCTCGATTCCCTCTGGAACATAGCGCATTTCGTCGGGGGTGACAGCGATGGAAACCGGCTCTGTCAAGGTGGCACCCGGATAGAATGGGGTCCAATGGACGTGGGTGATTCCGAACTGTTCAAGCTGGGCAATGGCCTCTCGTGCCATGGTTCTGGTCATGTTGACGAAGAGCACCTCGCTCTGTGCTGGGATCTCTTGAAGTCGTTGCAGATCGCTCCATTTGAAGGAAGATTGGATGCTCATGCTTTGGCTTCCACTGGGAATATGGCAAGATAGCTGTTCTAGCACGGAAAAGGCATCTGTCGAGATAACGAAAAGATCTGCTGGTGGAAGTTCTCCACTTGCAGTTCCGTCGTTACAGGCATAAACCCGAACCTCTGCCACCTCGCCGAATAGAGCTAGAATATCAGTTTTATAGGATTGTCCTGCTCGTGCGTCGAGGGCTATCACCGAAATGATGGGTTTTGTCATGGTGGCTCTCCTCTCGTTAAACTATCTTTAACCAATTTACCATATAATTCAACCAATTGCAACCATTTCCTAAAATTTCTATCCCTATCGACGATTCCACTTTGATGCGTGACCTTCTCTATCCCTTTCATACCAGGATTTTTGAAGTTTTTTTGAAATTCTTGCAACTTGGCATTTATCTTGCTATAATATAAACATAAGAGATGAAACCCAAACAACCGAAAAGGAGATTGACATGATTACGAAAACCGAACTGATTACCTTGTTGCAACAAGAGGTGGTCCCTGCTTTGGGATGTACCGAGCCTGTCTGTGTCGCCTTGGCAGCCGCTGATGCCTATCACGCCGTGGGTGGCGAGGTGGTTTCCATCAAAATCGTGGTAAACCCTGGGATTTATAAAAACGCAATGAGCGTTGGGATTCCTGGATTTGACCGTGTGGGACTGAAGTATGCTGCTGCCCTTGGGGTCTGCCTCAATAACCCTGAAAAGAGACTGGAACTCTTTAGCGATATCGACGATGGGATTAGCAACGATTCCATTGCGCTGGTCGAGGCGCACCGTGTGGTGGTTATGATCGACCGTAAAGAGACCGAACTCTATGCACGTGCCGAGGTGATTACCACGGCTGGACTTGGCACTTGTGAGATCCGTGGTACCCATGCCAACATTATTTTAACCGAGCGCAACAACGAAGTGCTCTTTCAAAAGTCATACGAAAAGGGCACCGAGAGCGACGTGCACGCCCGTCTGAAAACCATGACGGTTGCCGAGATTCGTGCCCTTGTGGATAGCTGTTCCAAAGATGAGCTTGCCTATATGCTCGAGGGCGCCGAGCTCAATCAAGCCCTGGCTGACTACGGTCTTGAGCACTCCCTCGGGATTGGGATTGCCTCTACCTTGAAGGGGCATTTTGCCTCGGATACCATGGGGGATAACCTCTTTAGCCGTGCCATGTTGCGTGTGGCAAGTAGCGCCGAAGGTCGCATGAGTGGTTGCCCCTATGCTGTAATGAGTAGTGCTGGAAGTGGAAACCACGGCATCACTGCCATCATTCCTGTGGTAGAGATGGCAAAGCACGTCAAAGCGAGCGAGGAACAACTTCAAAAGGCGCTCGCCTTCTCCCACACCTTAAACGTGTACATCAAACTATACACCGGTAAACTCTCTGCCACCTGTGGTTGTGGAGTCTCGGCTGCTACCTCGGCTGCTGCTGCTATGGTGTGGCTGATGGGAGGTTCTGATCTTCAAATGGGGAATGCCATCATCAACATGAGTGGCAACCTCACTGGCATGATCTGCGACGGTGGTAAAATTGGTTGTGCCCTCAAACTTGCCACTGCCACCAATGCCTCCATGATGTGTGCCCACCTTGCGATGGGTGACGTGGTACTCGAGTCCACCGATGGTATCTGTGGCACCACACCGGAAGAATCCATTGCAAATATGGGTCGGATCAGTGCCATCGGCATGGTGGATACCGATAAAACCATCTTGGCGATTATGCGAGAAAAAGATCAAACTTCATAGCATCTTGAAATAGACAAAAAAAATATTTTGTGGTAAAATGGTAGAATGGAATTTTTTATTCCATTCTACCATTTTTAATTTTATGCCATTTTTAAAGGCAAAGTTCGTTTTATCGTCCCATGAAATGCTACCGTTTGGATTCGATCCAGTGGAACTATCGTGCTAGCATAATTTCAAGTGAAAGGAGGTCTGCAATTTGGAACTCGATTTTCAGCTCAAACAGGTGCAAACCCTCTCCCCTCAAATGATTCAAGCCATGGAAATCCTGCAAATGGGGAGCCAAGAACTCAAGGAATACCTCGAAGAGGCGCTTTTAGATAACCCCGTCCTCGAAGGCGAGCCCGACTCGATCTCGAGGGGAGATATCACCCCTGAGCGTGACCTTCTGCGCACCAAACTCGAGTGGCTCTCCTCCACCGATATTCAAAATAACAGCTATCACAAGCAAGATTCCGAGGACTATCAACCCTTCGAACCGAGCGACCCCTCTACCAATCGTTTCGAGGACTACTTAAAATCCCAAGTGAGGTTCGATATCCTCCCTCCCCTCGAGACTCGTGTGGTCAACGGACTGATCGAGTGCCTGAACTCCTGTGGATGGTTGGAGGAATCCCCTAAAGAGCTTGGGGCACGTCTGGGGGTAGAGATTGAACTTGCCGAGGACGGGATCGCTTTTTTGCAAAGTTTGGACCCTGCTGGGGTGGGGGCACGAGATTTGAGAGAGTGTCTTCGTCTGCAACTATCTCGTCGTGGGGAAAAAGGTCTTGCCCTCACCATTGTCAACCATTATTTAGAGGAAATGGGTCGTGACCACTATAACCAAATTGCCAAGGCAACCGGTGAGAGCCGTCTTGATATTCAAGCTGCCTGCAACTTAATTCGCAGTCTCAATCCCCGTCCTGCCTCTGGATTTTCCTCGTGCGAGCAACTTAGTTACGTCATTCCCGACCTCATCGTGGTCGAGCGTGAGGATCATTTCGAGCTTGCCTCTAACGATGCAGGCATGCCAAGTTTGAGATTGAGCCACTATTATCGCAAGTTATTTCAAGAAACCACCGACCCTCAGGTCAAGGAATACCTCGATTCCAAGCTCAAACAGGCGCACTGGCTTGTCAAAAATGTCGAGCAACGTCGCTCTACCTTGACGAAATGTGGACTTTATATTGTCAAGCGTCAGGAAAACTTTTTTCGTCATGGTGGTGGACATCTCCGACCTATGCTGCTCGTGGATGTCGCCAAGCAATTGGGGGTACACGAATCCACCATCAGTCGCACCATTCGAGATAAATTTTTGCAATGTGGGCACGGGGTTTTTCCACTTGGTTATTTTTTCTCTCGTGGGGTCTCCACCCAATCAGAGGGGGTAGAAATTTCTGTGGATCAAGTCAAAACTGCTCTACGCAATCTAATCGAGCAAGAAAACAAACAAAAACCCCTCTCTGATCAAGCGATGGTAGCGAAATTATCCCTTCAAGGCATGGCGCTCTCTCGTCGCACGGTTGCAAAATATCGGGATGAAATGGGGATTGCGTCCACTGCTGGACGGAAAATTTTTGAATAAGAAGGATCTTTACATGGGTGTTTTTTATGGGGTGGCTGCCCTTGGTTTAGAGCTCATCCCCCCACTGCAAGAGGGGGATTTTTTGGTAGGGATTGACGGTGGTCTGTCCTCACTACAAAAAAATCACCTACAACCAGATCTGATTGTAGGTGATTTCGATTCACTTGGTTATCTCCCTTCAGAGGGGAATGTCCACGCCCTTCCTTGTCAAAAAGACGATACCGACCTTGCTTATGCCCTCAAACATGGTATTTCATTGGGATATCGTGACTTTTTTGTACAAGGTTGCTTGGGTGGACGTTTGGATCACAGTATGGGGAATTTTCAGCTGCTCTCTGGGCTTGCTCGTGAGGGGATGCGTGGAATTTTCCTCGGCGAGGGGCAGGGGGCACTCTGTATTTGTAACGGATCTGTGGAATTCCCCATTGGTTTCGAGGGATATTGCTCGGTTTTCGCCATAAACGAAGATGCAACCGGAGTTTTTCTCGAGAATTTAGCCTATACGGGTGAGAATTTAACCCTCACCCCCACCATTCCGTTGGGAGTGAGCAATCAATTTCTCCCAGATAAAAGGGCTCAGATTTCGGTGAAAGAGGGGTGTCTCATGATCCTGTGGCAGAGTCAAAAGGGGGATTATTTCTCGTTATTAAACGGTATTTCCTACCCTAGCACCAATGTTGTAAGCACACTAAGCACTGTGCCAGACGAACCTAACAATGTCACTTGCACTACGATGTTGGACCTATCGGAAAACCCACGGAATGGATAGCGCACGAATGGTCCCATTGCGTACTAAGGTACGATTATTTTTAACCCTTATTTTTCAGCTTTTCCCCTGCTAACACCACGTTATTCATAAGTTCTGCTCGGGTGAGCAGTCCCACCCCACCTGGAACAGGGGTGATGGTTATGGTTTCGTGATCTCTTAAACTTGGGGCGAAATCTCCTGCGATTCCTTGCTCGGTGCGAGTGATCCCCACGTCTACCCCCACGGCTCCTTCGGAGAGGTGGGACTTCGTGATTAGATCGGCAATTCCTGTTGCAGAGATGACGATTTTGCAGGTTTTGGTGATCTCTGCAAGATTCTGTGTTTTGGAGTGACAGGCGATGACTGTGGCATTTTCCTTCCCCAACATGGAAATGAGGGGACGTCCCACCAGTGCAGAGCGTCCAATCACTGCGATGGGAGATTGAGCGATGAAATCAGTGCCTGTGATCTTTAGCAGATCCACCACCCCTTTTGCAGTACAGGGATAAAATTCGGGTTCCTCGCCCAAGCAAATTTTGCTTTGGTTGTAATCGGTCAAACCGTCAATATCCTTTTCAGGAGAGATCATATTTAGATAGTCACGAGACTGTGGCTGTAGATGATCAGCGAGTGGCATTTGTAGCATCATTCCAATGCAGTGGGGGTTATCGTTTAATGTTTGAAGGGTTTCTCGTAACATTTGATCAGAATTACAAGGAAATTCTTGATACGGAATCCCACATTTGGTTGCATCTGCTTTTTTGTGCTTCATATAGATCTGCGAGGCTGGGTCCTCACTTGCGCTGACAATGGCGAAAAAGTAATGAGTTTCTAGTCCCAAAGCCTCCCATTTTTTTGTGGTTGCGTCTAACATTTCTTGCGATATTTCTTTGCAGTTGATAAGCATTTTTGTCCCTTTCTAAGGATTTTCACCTAGTTCAATTTATACTATATTTTATCGACAATCTCTTCTTGGATTGCCTAAAGGAAATTATACTCAATTTCCAGTTAAAAGTCAATCTTATTTTGCTTCATTGCGAAAAAAATTCGGCGTTAACACTGTGTTTTTCCAAATTATAGCACATCCTACCCCCCTTGACAAGAACCCCTGTTTATGGTATCATGATACTCAGATAATATCCCACGGGGACAAGACCTCATTTTGCGAATATTGCAATTTCAGCACGAGGAGCAGTCAGCTTCTCGTTTTTTCGTTTTTATACCATTTTCTAGGGAGGAACCCATGACTACCTGTTACATTCATCTGCCTGATGTCTATCGCTATCTTGGATATGGTGGCTATCAGCCAGATCACACCACCCAAACCCAGATCGACGCCCTATCTCAACGATTAGAGACGGTCGCCCAAGTGAAGGGGATCTATCGCTCCTTTCCTCTCGAGTGGAAAGAGGGTACCCCCTATTGCGTGGGTACCACCCTTGGGTTCGAGGGAAACTCTGTCTCGACGCTCTTAAAAGAGAGTTCCCACTGCATGATCCTCGCCATCACTCTTGGACATTCGGTGGATACTTGGCTCAAACAACTTCAAGTGCAAGATATGTCGCAGGCTGTGATTGCAGATGCCTGTGCGAGCAGTTTGGTAGAGCAATATTGCGACCAATTAGAGGAAGAGGCTCGGGGGACCATCGGCGAGAAATTTTTCACCGACCGATTTTCTCCTGGATATGGCGACCTTCCCCTCTCGACACAGCTCCCCTTTTGTCAGGTACTTGATACCTCACGCAAAATTGGGCTTTCGGTCTCCTCTACTGCACTATTACAGCCCAAAAAATCCATCACGGCACTGCTCGGGGTATGCGATACCCCACAACCTATGACAATCAAAGGGTGCGACCACTGCTCACTGCGTGAGGTGTGCGCACTACGTAAAGGAGGAAAATCCTGTGGCTCATCCACTATTTGAAAAAGAATTTGTCCTGTTAGATGGTGCTTTTGGCACACAAATCCAAGCAAAAGGACTCAAATTAGGTGAAATTCCAGAACTGCTCAACTTCACACAACCAAAGCTCATCCAAAGCATCTATCAAAGTTATCTCGAGGCCGGTTCCGACCTCATTTTCGCCAATACGTTCGGGGCAAACCCCCATAAATTAGAGGGAAGTGGCTACACGGCTGCTCAAGTGGTTGCCCAAGGGGTGAAACTCGCCAAAGAGAGCGCAAGCGAATTTGAAAATCGCTATGTCGCCTTGGATATTGGACCTATCGGAACCCTGCTCGAGCCATCGGGAAGCCTCTCCTTTGAAGATGCTTACGAGATGTTTCGTGAAATGATCGTGGCAGGTGCCGAGGCAGGTGCCGACGTGGTGATCATGGAAACCATGACCGATTTGTACGAGGTAAAAGCCGGGATTTTGGCATGTCGTGAGCACTGCGATCTCCCCTTACTTGTCACCATGACCTTTGAAGAGAATCGTCGCACCTTCACTGGCTGTAGCGTAGAGGCCATGGCAATCACCCTACAAGGGTTGGGGGTGGACGCCCTTGGTTTTAACTGCTCCCTCGGTCCACAGGAACTCTATCCCATGATGGAGGAACTGGCTACCTATACCGATCTCCCCCTCATTATTAAGCCTAATGCAGGTCTCCCCCACCCTGAAACCGGGGAATATACCCTCACGTCAGAGGTTTTCGGGGACTGGATGGGGAAATTGCGTGGATTAGGGGTGCAATTTTTAGGTGGATGCTGTGGGACTACCCCACAATTCATCCAAGAATTGCACAGAATCCTCCCCACCATCACCCCCACTCGACCTGATTACGCACCCATGACCAAGGTTTGCTCTGCCACTTCTGTGGTGACCGTGGATACCGTGCGTGTCATTGGCGAGCGTATCAATCCCACTGGAAAAAAACGTTTTGCCCAAGCACTAGAGCATGGGGAAATGTCCTACATTTTAACCCAAGCCCTGGAACAAGCTGAAGCCGGTGCCGAGATTTTAGATGTCAACGTGGGTGTCCCTCAATTAGACGAAGTGGCACTGATGAAACGTGTGGTCAAGGAATTGCAGTCTGTTGTGACCCTGCCCCTTCAGATTGATTCCTCGGATATTGCTGCGATGGAGGCTGGGCTACGTGTTTACAACGGCAAGCCCATCCTCAACTCGGTCAATGGTGAATCTGCCAATTTAGAGGCAATTCTCCCCCTCGCCAAGAAATATGGCGCTGTTGTCATTGGTCTGACCATGAACGAGGAAGGGATACCAAAAACAGCGCAAAAACGCATCGAAATCGCCCTCAAAATCCTCAAACGAGCCCAAGAATTTGGAATTCCCAAGCAAGATGTGGTCATCGACTGTCTCGCTTTAACTGTTTCTGCGCAACAAAAAGACTGCCTTGAAACTTTAGAAGCAATGGAATTTTTGCAGAGGGAGCATGGACTCAATCTGGTGCTTGGAGTCTCTAATATTTCCTTCGGACTGCCCAATCGAGAACTCATGAACCACAGTTTCCTCTCGATGGCGATGGCACGAGGACTCACCCTCCCCATCTTAAATCCCAATGCAAAACCCATGATGGATGCCGTCTTTGCCCATCGTGTCCTTACTGGATTTGACACGGATAGTACCGACTATATCGCCCGTTTCGCAAACACTAATGTTCAAACAATCGTGGCTCCTCAAGGGGAGGAAATGACGCTAGAACATGCCATTTTGAAGGGATTGCCCGACCAAAGTCAGCAGCAAGTGGCAATTTTGCTCGAGAGCGTCCCACCCATGGATATCATCAACCAAACCCTCATCCCTACCCTTGATTTGGTGGGAAAAAAGTTTGAAACGGGGGAATTTTTCCTCCCACAACTGCTACGGAGTGCCACTGCCTCCCTCGCCGCCTTCGAACTCATCAAAAAGCAGCTTGCCACCTCCTCGGAGGAGATGATCTCTCGTGGTAAGATCCTCCTTGCCACGGTGCATGGGGATGTCCATGACATTGGCAAAAATATCGTCAAAGTGGTGCTTGAAAACTACGGATATCAAATTTTCGATTTAGGAAAAGATGTCCCACCTGAGCGTGTGGTTTCCCTTGCGCAAGAGGAGAACATCTCCCTGATCGGTCTCTCTGCCCTGATGACCACCACGGTTGTGAGCATGGCTCGCACCATCGAGCTCCTTCGTGAGTCGGGACATCCTTGCCAAATTATGGTGGGAGGTGCCGTCCTCACCCCTGACTACGCCAAGAAAATCGGTGCAGATTTCTATGCCAAGGACGCAAAGGCATCTGCTGACATTGCAAAGGAAGTATTTTCATGAATATCCGAGATTACCTAAAAGATCAAATCCTCCTCTTCGACGGAGCGATGGGAACCTATTTTTCCTCCATTCACAGCGACCCACACTACCCCTGCGAGGATGCAAATATCACCATTCCTGGCACCATTTCAAAGATCCACAGACGATATCTCGAGGCAGGTGCTATGGCAATCAAGACCAACACCTTTTCCCTCGCAAGACCAGAGCAACACCCCATTTTTTCCATGGAAGAGGTGGTCACCACAGCTTTTTCCCTCGCAAAAGAGCAGGCTGACCCTTTTGGCGCCTATGTTTTTGCTGATATTAATATCTCTATCGCCAAGGGCGACAAAGCGCAATTCGAGTGGTATCGCTCCATCGTGGACACCTTTTTATCTGTGGGTGCCACCCATTTCCTCTTTGAAACCTGTCAGTCTGGGGAGCATCTTAACGAGTTAGCTGAGCACATCAAAGAACAGTGCCCTGATGCTTTCATCATGGCTTCCTTTGCTGTGGGACCTGATGGTTTTACCCAATCTGGCCACTGGGCGCAACGGCTCTTCTCTGGTCTTTCCCCCCATATCGAAGGGGGTGGGTTTAACTGCGTTTCTGGTCCTCGCCCTATGAGCGAGCTTGCCAAACGTGTGGAGTGGAACGGTTTTCTCTCGGCAATGCCCAATGCAAGTTACCCTGTTGTGGCTGGTTCAAGACTACGTTTTGGAGAAAACCCAAGTTATTTCGCTGAAGAAATGTTAGAAGTGGCACAGTCTGGCTGTCGCATTCTGGGGGGCTGTTGTGGCACCACTCCAGAATTCATCTCTCAACTCAAAGCAAAATTATCCCCCATCATCCCCACCAAAAAAGCGACGGTTTCCCCTGTGCCCTCCACGGAACCTATCGTGAGAAACAGTGATTTTTACGAAAAACTGAAATCCGGTAAAAAACCCATCGCAGTGGAGTGGGACTCCCCTGTAACCCCTGATATCCAAGGGTACATGGCAAACGCAAAGCTCTTGCAACAGGCTGGGGTGGACCTCATCACCATCGCAGACTGCCCTGTGGCTCGTGCGAGAATGGATAGTAGCTTGGTGGCCTGTAAACTGCGTCGTGAGCTTGGCATCCACGCCATGCCCCACATGACCTGTCGTGATCGCAATATTAACGCATCTAAATCCCTCCTTTTGGGTCTTGCTGTTGAGGATATCAACGATATTTTGATCATTACTGGAGATCCCATCCCAAAAGAGCAACGCAACGAAATCAAAGGGGTCTACGAGTTTAATTCTCGCATGCTCATCCACCATATCAGTCAACTCAACCAAAGTTTATTCCCCTCTCCATTCTATCTTTATGGAGCGCTGAATGTCAACGCTGTCAACTTCGAATCTCAACTGCGTCACGCACGAGAAAAAGAGGAGAAAGGGGCTGTGGCGCTCTTCACGCAACCTGTTTTGAGCAAACGTGGGTTAGAGAACCTCAAAATCGCAAAAGAAACCTTGAATATCCCCCTTGTGGGAGGGGTTTTCCCTCCTACGAGTTATCGGAATATCAACTTCCTCGCAAACGAAATTCCAGGATTTCACGTCGACCCTGAACTCATCGAACTATATCAAGATAAGAGTGTCGATCAGTGCTCTGACCTCGCTGTGGAGCTCTCTTGTCGTACTTTGGCTGATATTTCCCCCTATGTGGACGGTTATTACATCGTTACCCCCTTCCAACGGGTGGATTTGATATTACGTATTTTAGAGGAATACTCCTTCTAATCTTCAACCTTTGCGCTGGCTCTCTTTCCCCCTTCTCGGGAGGAAGAGAGCCTTTTTCTGAATAAATTAAGTTGCTAAGATTTTAGCAAGATCTTCTTGTTTCGTTTCCTTTCTCCCTCTCTACCTCTAAAACTGTTGCAATTGCTGATTTTTGGCATGATTCTTAACCTGATTTTAAGTTGACATTTGGCACGGTTTGGGATATAATGAAAATGATTTTTGTGGCGACTCTTACGTGATTTGCCCCTCAACCGTAGATGCTTTTTTGAAAGGAGACATTCATGAATCCTACCACGATAAAAAGAACTTTTCTGGGTTTCCTTTGTTCGGTTGCCCTTATTTTTAGCCTCTCCCCTACCTCTCACGCTGTGGACGAGGTGCACTATTTCGATGTTCTCTATAACGCCTTTAACGGTCTACCCACCTCAGAGGCAAATGATGTGGTACAAACCCCTGATGGCACCATATGGATCGGCAGTTATAGTAGTTTGGTGCGATATGACGGAAAAGAATTCATTTCATATAAGGACACCTTGGGCTTGACCTCGATTTTATGCCTTTTTTTGGATGATCAAGATCGCCTGTGGATCGGGACAAATAACAACGGCGTTGTCATGTATGAGAATGATGAATTCCACTATTTAAGTGAATCCCAAACCCTCCCCTCCTACTCGACACGTTCCATCAGTCAACTGGCAGATGGCACCATTTTGGTGGGGACGGCACTTGGTATGTATAGTATTTCCCCTGATTTTACCTTTGAAGTGGTGCAAGAGGAGGAGCTTCAAGGGGTCTTTGTCTCGGAACTTTTCACCTACAACGGCAATCGCACCATCGGTCTGACCAAAACAGGGGATATTTTTGAGCTCAACGGCACCACTCTCGAGTATTTCCTCCCCTTTGATGAATGGGAATACGACCTACCTCTCACGGTTCTTAGAATGGAAGATTCCTTTTATTTTGGGACAAGTGGGGATTACATCGTGGAAATGAACTCTGATCTCTCGCTAGGGATGGAGGGTTCTTTCTCTGTGATTCCAACGGATGGGCTTAAATACATCAATAACTTGATGTTAGATAGCCAAAATCGGGTCTGGGTTAGTTCGGATTCTGGGGTGGGCTATCTGGATGGTCGGGATCTCACTATCCTCGATTATCTCTCGAATAATCAGTCTATCGAAAGTGTGATGGAAGATTTCGAAGGAAACTTCTGGGTCGCTTCGAGCAAAGTCGGGGTTATGAAGCTTAACATCAGCATGTTTCAAAGTATTTCTGCTAATATCGAAACCGGTATGCAATATAACTCTGTAGAACTGCTGGGCGGATATTTCTACCTGGTCTCGTCAAATGGGGTTGACATCATTCGGCAGAGCGATCTTCAAGTGATCGAAAACGACTTTACTGAGCGCTATCGAGGAGAATATTTCCGATGTGTGCGAAAAGATGAGCTCGGAAACCTCTGGTTTTCGAGTTATACCGATGATGCCCTTATCAAATATACCCCTGCGACAGGGGTGGTCAAAACCTTTAACGAGCAAGCCGGGATTCACTATTCTCGGATTCGCTCTACCATGACGGCGAGCGACGGAAAAATTTGGGTTGCCACCGGTGACGGCATTTATGTGCTGGAAAATGACAAAGTCATCCAATATTTCGGCAGTGAAGATGGAATGACAAACCTTGAGGTTTTGACCTTGTCCGAGACCTTGGATGGTCGAATTTTCGCTGGAACCGACGGTGCCGGTGTCTATGTTATCGAAAATATGGAGATGGTGGACTGCATTTCCCGTGATGAGGGGCTCTATTCTGATATTATTCTGCGCACAGAAGCCGATCCTATCAACGGTGGACTTTGGATTGTAACCGGGAACTCCATCTCTTTTTACGACGGTGACACAGGCGAACTGCGCACCGTTGAGAACTTCCCCTATGGTAACAACTTCGATTTGATCTTTCACGAAGAGGACATGGTGGTGCTTTGTAGTATCGGGGTTTTTGTGGTCAGTCACGAGAGCATGATGGCAAGTTTAGACTCTGGGATCGACCTTGATGTGCAATACTTCAACCATCTCAATGGACTTTATTCCACCTCGGTCGCTAATTCCTACAGTATCATTGAAGATGGGGTGCTTTACCTCTGTACTTACGAAAACGTCACCTCTTTCGACCTCAATCAAGATGCCATTGCACTCTCGTACGTTCCTCCTGTGGAGGTCCCTCATATTTTGGTCAATGATATCTTGCTCTACCCTACGGAACAAAATCTATATCAGCTTCCTAGTTCGGCGAACTTCTTACAATTTGATATTTTCATTCCGACCTATGCCCTTCAAGATTATTCGGTCGCCTATCAATTAGTGGGGTATGATGAATTTCAGCATATTGCCACTTATAGCGAGTATAAAGACCCAAGTTACACTAATTTACCAGGTGGGAGCTACAATTTCATCATTGAATTAATTGATAATCGCTCTGGCACTGTACTTACTTCGGTCTCCTATTCCATTGAAAAAGAGCATAATTTTGTTGAAAATCCTGTGACTCAGTGGACCTTTGTTTTCCTCGTTTTATCGACGCTTGTGCTCATTATGCGCTATATTATGAAGCAACGTGAGAAGAAAAACCAAGAAAAGCAGAAAGAACTTGCAGGTATGTTTCACGATACGGTGGA